>WQUH01000042.1 GCA_009782165.1 Pseudomonadota bacterium
CGGCGGGGCGTATTCCTGGACGTGCAGCCACTCCCCGTAGCAATCGATGGCCAGGTTGTACTCCGGCATATCGGCGTCATAGACCCGAAAACAGGCCACCTCCTCTTTTTCCGCCCAAGGCAGGATGACTGCGCAGTTCTTGAGCAGCCGGTTGGCGAAATCCTCGCCCGGCGCGCCGGCGGGCATCGGGGCCGGGGTCCAGCGATGGACGGCCTGTTCCCGCAGGGTATTCTCCCGGCCGACCAGCAACTGACATTTGAGCGGCCCGTTGAACAGCCGGTGCCGCTCCTGCCATTGCATGCCGGTCATCTCGGCCAGATCGGGGTTGGCGGTGAAAAAGGCCAGCGTCCAGCCGGCGAACTGGTCCCGGAAGGTCCGGCCCAGGCAGCGGTAGAGGTATTTGACCGCCTCCTTCTCGGACAACCGTTCGCCATAGGGCGGGTTGGTCAGCACGCAGCCTGTTGGCAGGCCCGGACTGTGCAGCCGGGCCAGTTGCCGGTGTTTGATGACGATCACCTCGCGCAGACCGGCGGCGATCACGTTTTTTCTGGCCGCGGCGACCGCCCTGGGATCGGCGTCGTAACCGATGAACTGCGGCCAGACAGTAGGCATCCCCTGGCTCTCCCGGTCCACCGCCTCCTGCATCAGCCGGTCCCAGAGCTGCGGATCGTGCTTGTTCCAGGCCATAAACCCGAAGGTCTTGCGGAGCAGGCCGGGGGCGCTGTCGCTGAGCATCAGGGCCGCCTCGATCAGCAGGGTGCCGCTGCCGCACATGGGATCGAGCAGGACCGGTTCCTCGCCGATCCGGTCGAGCCAGCCGGACAGCCGGACAACAGCGGCGGCCAGGGTTTCCTTCAGCGGCGCCTCGCCGCTGCCGGTGCGGTAGCCGCGCCGGTGGAGACTGTCGCCGGACAGGTCGAGCGACAAAACCGCCCCGGTCCCCTGGACATGGAGCTGGAAGCGCAGATCGGGGCGCAGGGCGTCCACATCCGGCCGTTTGCCGAACCGTTTGCGGAACTGGTCGACAATGGCGTCCTTGACCCGCAGCGAGGCGAATTGACTGTGGGTTATGGCGGCGTTGACCAAGGTGGTGTGGACGGCAAAGGTCGACTTCCAGGTGAAGTGGTCGTCCCAGAGGATGGCGGAGGCCTGCGCGTACAGGGCGTCGGTGGTGGGGGCGTCGAACCGGGCCAGTTCGAGGAGGATGCGCGAGGCAAAGCGGGACCAGAGGCAGGCGCGGTAGCCGGTCTCCAGGTTGCCGCTCCAGGTCACCGCCCCCGGATGCACAGCGATCTCCTCGCCGCCGGCCGTGGCGATTTCCTCGCTAACCAGAGGTTCCAGGCCGAAGCCGCAGGTGGCGGTGAAGTGGAGCGGCTGCTTTTTTTTCTTTTTGGCGATGGCTGGAGCGGGCGGCATGCGGTGGCGATGGAGGTGAATGCGCAGGAGATGGCGGGCGCGCAGCGCACCCGTCTCCGGGCAGGATTTTTTGTTTTTGTACTTGGTGTACCGGGCGGCGTCTCTGTCCTTTATCACGCTGCCGAATGGACCGCCGGCGGCATCCGGCGCAAGCCGGGCGCACGCTGCGTCCGTGCCGGGAAACGACATAGGATGTACCCCAAAGCCGGTGAAAATAAAAGAGGCGAATCTCCCCATCGTCACTTTCTCCCACGCATAATCGGCGAACCGCAGAAAAGGCGGGCCTGCTGACCCTCACTGTGCGCCATTGTCCGCGATTGCGCGGCTGGTGGTGTTTCGATCTGATTATTAACGGCCGTTAGTTTTTTTTCTTGAAAATCCCGTTTGGTTAAATTACATTAACAAACGTTAGTGTAATTACGTTTTTGAATGCAAGTCCGCGTGCATGATCATCATCAACCATCGCGTCGAGCAAACAAACACGGCCTCGTCTTTGTGCGGATCGGGGCTTTTTATCACCACAACACTCTGGAGGTACATCTATGACCCGCAAGTTGTTTTGCCCTTTGGGCTGCGCAACCCTGTCCCTCGGCTTTGCCTTCGCGCCCCTGGCCGATGCCGTTGCCGGCGACATCGTCATCGACAACAGCACGGTCACGCGGTCCGTGTACGGTAACGGCAACCCGGTCGACGGCAGCGCGCCGACCCCGAGCGATCCCTTCAACATGGCGACTCCCGACAACAACAGTGTCACCATCAAAAACAATGGCGCGGTGGCTGGCTCGTCTCTGTTTCCCGCGCATGTCTATGGCGGGATCATCAACTCCGGTCCCGCCTTTGGCGCGGCTACGGGCAACAGTGTCTTGCTGGAAAGCGGCGGTTCCGTGACCATGAGCGTGTACGGCGGCCGGGCCGACAGCACCACCGGCGGTTCCTTGGCCGCAGGCAACCGCGTGACCATCAGCAACGGCTCGGCGGCCTTTGGCACGAGCGATCTGGTCGTCGGCGGTTATGCCGCCAGTAGTGCCAACAGCGCCACGGCCGAAGGCAACAGCGTGGAGATCGGCAAGGACAGCACGGTGACGGGAATTGTCTACGGCGGACATGCCGCTGGGGCTGCCACGACCACAGCCAAGGACAACAGCGTCACGGTGACCCAGGGCGGTTTGGCGAATTCGGAAATCATTGCCGGATTTGCCGCGGGCGCTGCCAGCGGCGTCTCCCTGGCCACGGGCAACAGGGTCGTCATCACCCATGACGGCGGCGTGGCCGGCAATGTCTATGGCGGGCTTGCCTATTACGGCGCCGACAACACGGCCACGAACAACAGCGTGACCATCGACGGCGGCACGGTGCAGGGCGATGTCCATGTCGGCCGCGCCTCCGGCGGCGCCGATTCCGGCTCGGCCATTGCCTCGGGCAACACCCTGACCATCGGCAGCGGCGGCTCGGTGGGCGGACTCGTCCGGGTGGGAGATGCCAGCGGCGCGCTCGCGACAGCCAATGACAACACCCTCACTGTCAGCGGCGGCAAGGTGGACTGGTATGTCTTTGGCGGAGACGCTTCCAGCTACGGCGTCGATACCCCCACCACCGCCTCGGGCAACACGGTGACCATCAGCAAGGGCGGCGTGGTGGGAGGCATCACCGGCGGCTATGCCGTCCGCAGCCACAGCACCGGCGCCGTATCGGCCGAGAACAACCGCGTGACCATCGACAACGGCACGGTGCAGGCCGGAATCTATGCCGGACACGCCTACAGCTTCAGCACCACTTCGAACATCACCGTGGCCTCGGGCAACAGTCTGAGCGTCAGCAACGGCGGCATCGTGGATGGACCCGCCTACGGCGGCTATGCGCTCTCCCTCTATAACACCACCATCAGTACCGCGACCGCCAACAACAACCGCGTCGACATCGATGGCAGCATAGTGTACGGGGATGTCTATGCCGGAACCTCCACCAGCTACGGTTCCAATTCCACTGCCACTGCCTCGGGCAACACCCTGACCATCAACAACGGTACGGTGATCGGCAATGTCTACGCCGGCCATGCCTCCTGCGAAACCTACTACGGCGGCGCCTGTACCGCCACGGCCACGGACAACACCCTGACCATCCTGGGCGACACGACCTTCGGACTCGGTACGATCCTGTATGGCGGCGATGTCGTTGTCGATACCGGCACGACCATTTCCGCCCGCAACACCCTGAATCTCCATGCCGCCAACCGGACGGTGGCCGGCCTGCGCGACTTTCAGAACCTGAACTTCTACCTGCCCGCCACCCTGGGCAACGGCGGGGTCATGCTCAATGTCAGCGGCACGGCCGCCATCGACGGTTCCGTGGTCAACGTGGGCATTGACGGCGCACATTCGCCCCTGCGGACCGGAGACCATGTGGTCCTCATCGATGCGGCGACCTTAAGCGGCAAACCCGCCAATCTGAACGAGACGGTCAGTGGTCAGGGGATGCAGGGGGTTTCCCTGCTCTACGAGTTCGGCCTCGTCATCCCTGCGGACAATCAGAATCAACTGTGGGCGGTCGTGAGCAAAGAAGCTCCCAGGGTCAACCCGCAAACCGAGGCCCTGAGCGAAGGCTATCTCACCGGCGTGGGCCTCCTGAATCAGGGCGGCGACCTGATCGCCGGCGCGGGCATGAGCGCGGCGCTGAACGCGGCCCGCCATCCCGCCGGCTACGGCCTGGGCGTCTTCGGCACCCTCACCGGCGGCTGGTCGCGCTACAACACCGGCTCCCATGCGGAACTGGCCAGTGTCTCCCTGATGACCGGCGTGTCCAAGCGCACGGAATTGCAGCCCGGCAATCTGACCTTCGGCGCCTTCTTCGAGTACGGCAACGGTTCCTACGACACCTACAACTCCTTCACCAATGCCGCCTCCGTCCACGGCGCGGGCGACATCATCCACCTGGGCGGCGGCATCATCGGCCGCATGGACTTCGCCAACCTCAATACCGGCCATTTCTACGCCGAGGCCAGCGCCAGGGCGGGCAATATCCAGAACGACTGGAGCAGCGGCGACCTGCGCGACGCAATGGGGGTGGCGGCGCAATACGACGCCTCTTCCGCCTACTACGGCATCCATCTCGCCGCCGGCTATCTCTGGAACCTGACGAATGCTGCAACACTCGATCTGTACACCAAATACTTCTGGACCCATGGGGACGGGGAGACGCTGCGCCTGTCCACCGGCGATCTCGTGGCATTCGAGGATGTGGATTCCCATCGCCTGCGGTTCGGCACGCGCCTCAACTATGCGATGAACGAGATCGCCAGCCCCTATGCCGGCCTGGCCTGGGAGCATGAGTTCGACGGCGAGGCCCGCGCCACTGTCAACGGCTACAGCATCAACGCGCCATCCTCGGAAGGCGGGACCGGCCTGGGAGAGATTGGCCTGATCCTTACCGCCAAAGACCGGCCCCTGCTGGTCGATCTGGGGGTGCAGGGGTATGTGGGCAAGCGGGAAGGGATCAGCGGCATGGTACACCTCCGCTACGACTTCTGACCGCAGCCGCATCGTCCGCATTCGCGGCGTCAGCTCACGACGCTGGCGCCGCGAATGTCTGTTGCCCAGGCCATCTTCCCAATGCAGGGCTGCCGGGACGTGTCGTATCAACCCCATTGTGCGGGCAGCGGAGAAAGAAAAGATATTTTTTGTTTGAATATTGGCAAGAGAATGCGTATTCAACCCCTGAACCACGATATAAAAAAATTTCGCTGGACCGATTGGGGAGGAAGCAATGAATACGATGCAGACGGTCAAGAGGATACTGTGTTGCGGCTGTGCCGCCGCTCTGATGAGTCTTCCGGCGCTGAGCCGGGCCGAGGAGCAAACCGTTCCCAAGAATCAGGAGGCCGCCGCGCCGCAGCAGGAGAGCAAGTGGAGCGAGGCCGGCAGGAATATCAAGGGAGCGGCCGGGTCGGTGGCGGAAGCCACCAAGGAAACCACGGGCGCGGCCTGGGATACCGTGAAAAACGGCACGTCGTCCGCCTGGGAAAAGACCAAGAGCGGCTCACGGGAACTGTACGAGGCGGCCGGGGACAAATCCAAGGAAGCCTGGCAGACGACCAAGGAAGAAACGAAGTACGTCTGGGAAAAGGGGAAATCGCTGATCCACGAGGCAACCGCTCCGGCCCCGCCCGTTGCCCCATACGCACCGGCTGCGCCGGCCTCCCAGCAGCCGACGCCGCCGGCCGCGCCAAAAGCCGAGCAATAGGCGGGCCGGCGCGGGTTCGTTCGCTTGCCCCGGCCGGGCTACAGGACGAACGATTCGTGCAGGCGGGGCATGGCGACCGTAGTGCCCGTCAACTGGTCGGCAAGGGCCTGCATGGCCGCCTCCTCGCCGTGGACCAGGAAGGTGCGCTCCGGGTTGCCGGTCAGCGCGTGCCAGTCGAGCAGTTCCCGCTGGTCGGCATGGGCGGAAAAACCGCCGATGGTGTGGATTTCGGCGTTCACCTCGACCTCTTCATGCAGGACTCTGACCACTTCGGCGCCCTCGATGATCTGCCGGGCCAGGGTGCCTTCGGCCGCGTAGCCGACAAAGACCACCGAGGCTTCGCGCCGCCAGAGGTTGTGGCGGAGGTGATGGCGGATGCGGCCGCCGGTGCACATGCCTGATCCCGCGATGATGACCGCGCCCCGCATCTGCTTGAGCGTCATGGATTCGGAGACGTCGCGGACGATGTTCAGGCCGGGAAAATCGAAGGGATCGCGGCCCGAGGCGACGACCGCCCAGGTCTCCGCATCGAAGCATTCGCGGTGGCGGCGGAAGACCTGGGTGGCGGATATGGCCATGGGCGAATCGAGATAGACTTGAAGATGGTTCGGCAGCCGCCCCTGTTCGAGACCTTCCCGCAGATAGTACAACAGCTCCTGGGTCCGCTCCAGGGCAAAGCTGGGGACGAGCACGTTGCCGCCCCTGGCGACGGTGGTGTTGATCGCCAGGTAGAACTCCTCGATGGAGGGCTTCAGGCTCTTGTGCAGCCGGTCGCCATAGGTCGATTCCATGACCACGGTGTCGGCATGGGGCGGTCGGGCCGGATCGGGGAGGATGGCCCGGCCTTCGCAGCCGAGGTCGCCGGAAAACAGCACCCGGTGCTGCCGGCCCCCTTCCTCCATCTCCACCAGGATGCACGCCGAGCCGAGGATGTGGCCGGCATCGTGGAAGGTGGCGCGGATGCCGGGGCAGAGTTCGTGGGGCTGTGCGAAGGAGGCGATGTCGGCAAAGGCGTTGAGACTGTTGAGGGCATCCAGGGTGTCGTAGAGCGGCTCGACCGCTTCCCCCCGGTCACGGCGCTTGCTGGCCTTGTAGTTGCGGTAGCGCGCCTCTTCCTCCTGGAGTCGCGCCGAATCGAGCAGGACCAGGCGGGCAAGTTCGCGGGTGGCGGCGGTGGTCAGGATCGTGCCCTTGAACCCGAGCCGGCTCAACAGCGGAATGCGGCCGCAATGGTCGAGATGACCGTGGGTGAGCAGGAGATAGTCGATCGAAGCCGGGTCGAACCCGAAATCGTGACGGTTTTCCTCGTCCATTTCCCGGTTGCCCTGGTACAGACCGCAGTCGATCAGGATTCGTTTGTTCCGGCACTCGAGCAGGTGGCAGGAGCCGGTGACGTTGCGGGCGGCTCCGTGGAAGGCGATGCGCATAGTGGATTCCTTGGCGGTTGAGGGGATCGGTTGGACGAGCGGGCGGTCAGAACCGGCCCAGGTCGGCGGGGGCAAACGGCAGCCAGCGAAACAGGTGACGTTCCAGGCTGGCGCAGGTGGCGAAATTTTCCCGGATCAGTTGCTGCCGGTGGGGATTTCCCCGGCCGTAATGGTCGAGGATGTACTCCAGCCGCTGGTCAAGGCTGACCACCGCGTCGTGCCGCACCCGCTTGTCGGCATAGTAGACGATCTCGCCGGCGGTGAAGCTGCCGCGCTCGTAGCGGGCGGGATCGAAATCCTTCAGGCGGATGTGCTGCTCGACAATGGCGGCAATCTCGGGATAGTGGTGGCGTCGGCAGATCTCGCCGCCCGCCTTGGCATGGTCGCAGGCGCTGCCGAGGCAGGGGGTTTTGGCAATATCGTGGAGCAGGGCGCCGCTGACGACCAGGCGGGGATCGGCCTGGAGACGGTCCGAGGTCGCGGCGCAGAGGCCGCGGTGCAGTTGTTCCGCCA
>WQUH01000043.1 GCA_009782165.1 Pseudomonadota bacterium
AGGGAGAGTTGCGCCATGGCGACGACGAGTATCACCATCCGCATGGATGAGACGCTGAAAAAACAGGCTGAAATCTTGTTTGAAGAGATGGGGCTCAATATGACCACCGCCTTTACCATGTTTACCAAGGCCGTGGTGCGGCAGGGAAAAATTCCGTTTGAGGTCGCGGCTGATCCATTTTTTTGCGCCGCGAACCAGGCGCGTCTGCGCGAGGCTATCGGTGGCCTGGAAGCGGGTCAGGGCGTGGTGCGCAAAACCATGGCGGAACTCGAGGCCATGGAAAATGCGTGATCTTGTCTTCAAGCAAACTGCTTGGGAAGACTACCTCTATTGGCAAAGTCAGGATAAAAAAACGCTCAGACGCATCAACCAGCTTTTGCAAGACATCGAGCGAAACGGCTATGAAGGTATAGGCAAACCGGAGCCGCTGAAACACGAGTTCTCTGGGTGGTGGAGCCGTAGAATCGACGCGGGTAACCGGTTGGTTTACCGACTCAAAGGAGAGGCCATCGAAATCGCTCAGTGCGGGGCGCATTACCGTGACGAATAAAAAAACCGGGGTAGTTGCGAAACGCACCGGCTCAAAGGGCAGGAAATGACCATCTGTCCTGTCCACCATCGCTCAGCGCCCACGCTCCCCGTGGGCGTTTCCGTGTTTACAATGTGTGAAAATTGGCATACTATGCGTTTACAGGAGGTGGCATTATGGCACAGACGACTATGAACGTACGGGTTGACGAAGACATAAAGAGGTCTTTCGACGAATTTTGCGCGGGTGTGGGACTGAACGCGTCTGTCGCGGTGAATATGTTCATCCGCGTTGTGCTGCGGTCGCGCCGCATCCCGTTTGAAATCACGGATGCGGCGGAGCCGGCGGTCGACAAGGCGCTGGCCGAAGCGCTGCGGGCGACGCTTCTTGAACGGATCCGCGAGGGCCAGGAAGGAGGTCGCTGGGTAAGCCACGGCGATGTGATGCAGGACGCGCGGGCGATTGTGACAGCGGCTCGCACGGCTGAATAGCAGGCGCTTCATGGCGAAATACGCGCCGAAATACCTGCCGACCGCTCAACGTGACATCAACGAGGCTGTGCGGTACCTATCCGAAACGCTTCTCAATCCTGATGCCGCGGACCGCTTGCTTGACGCCATCGACGAAAAGGTACGGTCTCTGTCCGCCGGGTTTTGGCAAGGGCAATCGCTGGAAAATCATTCGAGCGGATTGTTTACCGGCATCGACATGCATTGGTGCAAGGTGAAAAATTAGTATCTGTTCTTCCGCTTCGACGACACCGATATGGCGCTGCGCATCTATCACTTTTCTCATCGGTTGCGCGGGCTGGATCATATCCTCAGAGAAATGGAATAGCCGGCGGCTCATCCGCGTCGTCGCAGCCATCACCGTCGATTGCGCGGCAGGCGTTGGAGAATGACCATGCCGTCCGGGGTGACCGGTTCGGTTTGGTGCAGGGCCTCGATTGCGTCGAGATCGATGAACCGGCCGCAGTCGATCTCCTCGCGTTGCAGGGTGAACGGCCCTTCGCTGACACAGAAAAAAACGCGGCCCCACACCTGGTTGTCGCTCGCCTCGAAATACTGATCAAACAGATGGGTCAGTTTGACCCCGGCCACCCCCAGTTCCTCCCGCAGCTCCCGCTGCGCCGACTCCAGATAGGATTCCCCGGCCTGCACCACGCCTCCGGCGGCCAGATCCCAATAACCGGGGTAGATATCCTTGGTGCGGGTCCGCTTTTGGATGAACAGTTGCCCGTCCCGATTGAACACCAGCACATAGGATGCCCGGTGGATCAGATTCTGCTGGCGCATGATCTGGCGGGTGACCGCGCCGATGGGGTTGTTGTCCCGGTCGACGATTTCGACCAGCTCTTCGGCGGAATCGGGATTGACCATCACGGCGTCTCCTGTCTGACGAACAATACAAAAATTACGGATGATGACGAAATTCCCAGCACCGGTGGATGCGGCGGTTGCGCTGAAAATCAAAGGGGATGGTTTGGTCGCTGATCTCCTGGACGGCGCAATCAAGGGTCAGTGATGCGTCCAGGGCGAACTTGCGGAAATTGGTGGAGAAAATCAGGATGCCGCCCTTGGCCAGGCGTTGCATGGCCAGGCGGAGCAGGGCGGCATGATCTTTCTGGACATCGAAGACCTGTTTGCGGTGCCGGGCATTGGAGAAGGTGGGCGGGTCGAGGAAAATCAGGCCGTACCGTTCCTGGGCGCGCTGCAACCACTCGACGCAGTCGGCCTCGACCGTCTGGTGCTGCGGCCCGCCAAAGCCGTTGAGCGCCAGGTTGGCCTGGGCCCTGGCAAGATAGGCAGCGGAGATGTCGACCGAGGTGGTGGCCGTGGCCCCGCCCATGGCCGCGTGGACCGTGGCCGTGCCGGTATAGGCGAACAGGTTGAGCACGGTTTTGCCCTGGGCGAGCGCGCCCAGGCGCGCCCTGGTCAGCCGGTGGTCGAGAAACAGGCCGGTGTCGAGATAGTCGGTGAAGTTGACCAGAAAGCGGCAGCCGCCTTCCCAAACCTCGTGGAGCGCCCCGGTCCCGTCCTTTTTCTGGTACTGCTGCGC
>WQUH01000044.1 GCA_009782165.1 Pseudomonadota bacterium
GGGCTGAAGAATAGATACAAAAACTACTGTCCGATCTTCGGCAGCGGGGTTCTGGTGTCGTAGCGGGGATCTTCGAGGATGACCTGCAAGGCCCTGTTGGTTGCCGGGGCATACAGGATGGGACCGGAAAGGTTGAAGGTGATCTCCTTGGCCTCGGAGACGGTGACAATGGCCAGCACAAAGCATTCGCCCTGGGCATCGATCCCCAGTTTCCGGCGTTCGTTGTCGTCGGGAACGACAAAATAATCGGGAAAGAAGCTGGTGGGATCGGTGACGACAAAGGCAAAGGCCGGGTCGTCCACGCACTGGATCCAGAACAGCGGCCCCTGCTTCTTGTTCGGCATCACCACAAAATTGTTCAACTGATCGAGCCCGATCAACCCCTCCGGAAAATGCAGGACCAGGGAAGGATCGTACTCCACCTCGCCAAAACGGGTCTGTATGGTTTTCATGTGTTCAGAGTCCTGTGGGCAAGCTTGTCGCTGAGGATGTCCAGGTCGGCCATGTTCCAATCCGCCGCTGCCTCGATATTTTCCTGGCGGATGCGGTCGTAGATCTCCTGGCGGTAGATTTTTGTGTCTCTGGGGGCATCGATGCCGATGCGGACGCCGCCGCCCTTCATCTCGATGATTTTGATCGTGACCGTGTCGCCGATCATAATGCCTTCGCCGGGTTTTCTGGTCAGCACCAGCATAGTCGCACCTGTAACAGACTCGAAGCGGAATACAAAAAATTCGGGAAAAGGGAAAAGGAAGGTTGCGCGCCGGCCGGGTGGGGAAGGGCGGTTTGCCCGGAGGGCGCTGTTCCTTTGTGCCTGGCAGTATTCAGCAAACGATCGGGAAAAGCAATCGATTTTACCTGCCTGACGCCCGGTCAGAGATAATCGAGGATCGAGATCTGCGAAACCCGGCCGGTCACATTCAGGGCGGCCTGGAAGGCGGTTTCCTGCTGGATGATGCTGTTGAACACGTCAACGGAGTTCACATCTTCGTAGCGGGAAAGGATCTGTTGCAGGTCGATGCGCACCCCCTGCTGGTAGCCGATCGAGCTTTCCACCCGGGCGGCCTGGGTGCCGAGCTGGGCGCGGAGCTGCCGGTTCTGCTCGGCAGCGCCTTCGAGATCGCTCATGCTGGTCTGCATGGCGGCCTGGTCGTTGTTGCGGATCGCCTCTTCGGCCTTGGTGAGGGTCAGGAAGAGGTCGTAGCGTCCGGACGCGGTGCTGTTGTTGGTCGGGTCGGCCGGATCCCAGGTCGAGGTGCCGAGAAAGATGTTGTTGCCGGTCAGGTTCACCTGCATCAATTCGCCGGGACCGATCTCCAGCGAGGTGGCGTTCTGGTCGCCCTGATAGAGATAGGGCCAGGTGGATGAATCGTTGGCATCGTAGAGGGCCGGGTCGTAGTTCGGATTCTCGACAAAGGGAGTGGTGTCCTGCTGGTAACCGGCAAAGAGATATTTGTTGTCCACCATGCTGTTGGCGGAGGCAAGCAACTCCTTGCGGCGCTGGGCCATCTCGTCGGCGAATATGGTCCGGTCCGCATCGTTGAGCGAGCCGTTGATGGCGTTGGTCATGATCTCCTTGGCCCGCTGCATGATGTTTTCCACACTGTTGAGCTGGCCGTCGGTCGCCTGCATGGTGTCGAGCGATTTGCCCATGGTGTCGAGGTAGCGGTCGACATTGGAGATCTGCTTGCGGGTGGTGAACACCGGCCGAACCGAGGCGGGATCGTCGGAGGGGACGAGCAGTTTTTTGCCGGTAACCCCGACCTGGCGCAGTTTTTCCAACTGGAGGGCGATTTCGTTCAGCCTGGTCCCCAGCATGCGATAGGTTGTGCCTTGCGTCGCTTTCATATCAGTTCTTCAGTTGCAGGAGTGAATTCATCAGTTCGTCCACCGTGGCGAGATATTTTGCCGAGGACTGAAACCCGCGCTGGTACTGGATGAGGTCGATCATCTCTTCTTCCAGGGAGACCCCGGAGTATCCGTCCCGCATGATCTGGAGTTGGCTGACCGCGTCCTGGGCGCCGGTCAGGGCCATCTGGTTGCGGGCCGACTCGATGCCGACCGTGGCCACCATCTGGCTGAAAAAATCGTTGAAGGTATCGTTGGTGCCGCCCACCTTGTGGGTGGTTTCCAGTTGGGCGATGCGCAGGGCGTTTTCGTTGTCGCCGGGCGCGGCGGTCGGATTGCCGGCGGCCGCCACCTGGGAGGCGTCGGTGAGGGCCACTGCGATGCTGCGGCTGGGCACCAGGTCCGGCGGCAGGGCGGTGATGTCGTTGAAAAAGAGGCGGCCCGTCACCCCGTCGGCGCCGTAGCCGGCAACATGCGCATCGTTGACCGTGCTGGTCAGGTCGATGGCCAGGGTATCGAGATCGTTGCGCAGTCCCTTGACGAACACATCGCGCATTTCAAACATGCCCTTGAACTTGCCGCCCAGGCCGTCCAGCCCGACATCGCGGGTGGCGTTGGCGATGTTCACCTGGAGGTTGACATCGGTGCCGACCGTGACCGTGCTGATGGTCGCCGCCGTGGTGCCGGTGACCAGGGGAACTCCGCCGGGCAGTTGGACGCAGAGCATGTTCCGGTT
>WQUH01000045.1 GCA_009782165.1 Pseudomonadota bacterium
AATGGATTCCGCATCGGAGCGCAGCGTAGTCGCGGAATGACGGGAAAAAGGCGCGTCTCATGTATCTGACGTTGCCCTTGTGCCTTTTTCACTGGCGCTTTGCAGCGGAACGAATATAAAGCCCGCAGACGCTGGGATTCCACCCCGTTTCATCCCAGCCTCGGTTTGTGGTTCAATGCAAGAACCTCAAACCAAACACCTACTGACTATCCCCCTCAAGAAGGAGGCTCCCCATGTCCCATGTCCTTGTCATCGGCGCCGGCGGCGTCGGCAGCGTTGTCGTCCACAAGTGCGCCCAGGTTGGCGAGGTGTTCTCGCGCATCACCCTGGCCAGCCGCACCGTAAGCAAATGCGAGGCCATTGCCCGCTCGGTTAAGGAACGCTTCGGCGTGCGGGTGGCGGTGGAACAGGTGGACGCCGACCAGGTTGCCGAGACCGTGGCCCTGATCAAGCGGATCAAGCCCGACCTGGTGCTCAACGTCGCCCTGCCGTACCAGGATCTGGCCCTGATGGACGCCTGTCTGGCCACCGGGGTCGATTACCTCGACACCGCCAACTACGAGCCGCCGGACGAGGCCAAGTTCGAGTACAAATGGCAGTGGGCCTATCGGGAGCGCTTTGAACGGGCGGGGATCATGGCGCTGTTGGGTAGCGGCTTCGATCCCGGCGTCACCAACGTCTACTGCGCCTGGGCCCAGAAGCACCACTTCGACGAGATCCACCAACTGGACATCATCGACTGCAACGCCGGCGACCACGGCCAGGCCTTCGCCACCAACTTCAACCCGGAGATCAACATCCGCGAGATCACCCAGCGCGGCCGCTACTGGGAGCACGGCGAGTGGGTGGAGACCGACCCGCTGTCCTGGTCGATGACCTACGACTTCCCCGAGGGCATCGGCCCGAAAAAATGTTTTCTCATGTACCACGAGGAACTGGAATCCCTGGTGCAGAACCTCCGGGGGCTGAAGCGGGCGCGGTTCTGGATGACCTTCTCCGAGCAGTACCTGACCCATTTGCGGGTGCTGGAGAACGTGGGCATGACCCGGATCGACCCGGTGCGCTACCAGGGCGCGGACATCGTGCCGATTCAATTCCTGAAGGCGGTGCTGCCGGAACCGGCCTCGCTGGGGCCGCTGACCCGCGGCCGCACCTGCATCGGCTGCGTGTTCAAGGGCATCAAGGGCGGCAAGGAAAAGCGGATGTACGTCTACAACATCTGTAGCCACGAGGAGGCATACCGCGAAGTCGGCTCCCAGGCGATCAGCTACACCACCGGCGTGCCGGCGATGATCGGGGCCAAGATGATGCTGCAGGGGCTGTGGAAACGGGCCGGGGTGTGGAACATGGAGGAGTTCGATCCCGATCCGTTCATGGCCGATCTCAACGCCTACGGTCTGCCCTGGACCGTGGTCGAACTGTGAGCGAGGCCCCTGGCAACGGCCGTTGCAACGGTCGCTTCAACGGTCGATTCGCCTGCCGGTTCGATCCCACGCGGGTGAGCACCCCGGCCTTTGTGGTCGACGAGGGCCTGCTGGCCGACAACCTGGCCATTCTGGCTACGGTCAAGGCGCGCACCGGTTGCAGGATCCTGCTGGCCCTGAAATGTTTCGCCATGTTCAGCCTGTTTCCGCTGGTGCGGCAGACCCTTGACGGGGTCTGTTGCAGCTCGCCGCACGAGGCGCGCCTGGGCCGGGAGGAGTTCGGCCGCGAGGTGCATAGCTTCGCCGCCGCCTATTCCGCCGCCGACATCGCGGAGCTGGCCGCCACCTCCGATCATCTGGTGTTCAACTCCTTTGCCCAGTGGCAGCGGTTTCGCGGCCTGGCCGAAGAAACGGCCCGCGCCGCCGGGCACACCCTGGCCTTCGGCCTGCGGATCAACCCCGAGCACTCCGAGGGCGCGACTCCAATCTACGACCCCTGCGCGCCGGGCTCGCGGCTGGGCATCCGGCGGGCCGATTTCCGCCCCGACCTGCTCGACGGCATCAGCGGCCTGCACTGGCACAACCTCTGCGAGCAGGACGCCGACTGCCTGGAGCGCACCGTGGCCGCGGTGGAACGCGGCTTTGCCGACATCATCCCGCGCATGGCGCATGTCAACTTCGGCGGCGGCCACCACATCACCCGGCCGGGATACCAGCTCGATCTGCTGATCGACATCGTCAACCGCTTCCAGGATCGCTGGCGCACCCAGGTCTACCTGGAGCCCGGCGAGGCGGTGGCCCTGAACGCCGGCTATCTGGTGGCCACGGTGCTGGACGTGGTGCGGGCCGACCTGCCGCACGCCATCATCGACGCCTCGGTGCCGGCCCACATGCCCGACGTGCTGGAGATGCCCTACCGGCCGCAGATCGTCGGCGCGGGCGAACCGGGCGAGAGGGCCTGGACCTGCCGCATCGGCGGCCTTTCCTGCCTGGCCGGCGACGTGGCCGGCGAGTACTCCTTCGACCGGCCCCTGGTCCCCGGCGACCGGCTGGTGTTCACCGACATGGCCATCTACACCATGGTCAAGACCACCACCTTCAACGGCGTGCAACTCCCCGCCATCATGCGCTATCAACCGGAGGGCGACCAGAT
>WQUH01000046.1 GCA_009782165.1 Pseudomonadota bacterium
TGCTTTTATCGGGCATGGCTTCCAGATCCTTGTACTTGACATCAGCCACGGTCGGGGCCCAGAAGACGATTTCGAGCGCATCCAGGGCATCGACCAGGGCCTCGGAAAGATCAACGACGGCTGTTTCGCAGCCGGCGCAGCCGCCGGCGAGCAGGAAGGCGGTTTTCAGTTTATCTGCCATGGCCATTGCCTCCTTTGAGCGGATTGGGGCCCAGTTCCTGCAACTCCTTGGTGAACGCCTCGACCACCTCGGCAAACCGGTAGCCCTCGGCGCCGGAGATCCATTCCAGGCGGAAGCGGTTGCGGTCGAACCCGGAATCGGCCAGCAGTTGCGCCAGGATCTTCATCCGGTTGGCGGTCTTGTAATTCCCGGTCTTGTAGTGACAGTCGCCGAAGTGGCAGCCCCCGACCAGCACGCCGTCGGCGCCGTTGGCAAAGGCCTCCATGATGAATTCCGGTTCGACCCGCCCGGAGCACGGCACCTTGATCAGCTTGATCGAGGGCGGGTATTTGGCGCGCAGATTGCCGGCAAGATCGGCGCCGGCATAGGTGCACCACTGGCAGGCAAAGCCGACGATATTGGGCGTGAAGGACATCAAGCTACCTCCTTGATCAGACGTTTTTCACTTTGAATCTCGCCGATGATCGGCCCTCGGTCGATCTGCGAAATCGCCGCCACCTGGCCGGGATCGAAGCCCATGGCCAGGGCGAGCAGTTGGGTATAGTAGAAGGTCGGGATGGGTTCGAAATCGATCAGGCCGCGTTCCTTGAGGATCGGCTGGGACATGTCGAACTGGAGAAAGCAGGAGGAGCAGGTGGTGACGATGATGTCGGCATCGGTCTCCTCCTTGATCGAGACCAGCTTTTCCCGAAACAGTTTGAGCGATTTTTCCGCGTCGGTGGAGCGCATGCCGCCCATGCCGCAGCAGCCTTCCAGCCGCGAGTAATGGGGAACCGTGGCCCCGGTCGCCTCGCACAGCTCGCGCAGGATGGTCGGCTGGTACGGGTTGTCCTCGGTGACCTTGTAGACCTTGGTGGGCCAGAGGGCATGACAGCCGGTCTGATAGGCGATTTTCAGGCCGTCGAGGGAATATTTCAACTTTTCCCGGATCTTCTGGACGCCGACCTTGCGGTGGAGGACATGGGCGACATGGTAGATGTCCGAGGCGCCCTTGAACTCCCGGTCAATCGCCTTCAGCAGGCCGTTGACCGTCTTGCGGCGCTCCGGCTCTTCCATGTAATGCTTGGCCTCCGACAGCAGGCCGAAGCAGGAGTTGCAGCCGGTCATGATGTCCACGCCCTGCGCCTCGGCAATGGTGATGTTGCGGCAGGAGATGGCGCACCAGGTGTTGAGGTCGAACGAGGGCGCCGTGCCCCAGGCCGGGCAGCAGGAGGCCCCTTCCAGATCGACCGGTTCGATGCCCAGCGCCGGGAAAACCTTGCGGAACGACTGTTCGATGTCCGGCGCCTTGAGCGGGATGTTGCACCCGAGATACAAGCCTATTTTTTCCATGAATGGCGCTCCTGTTAAAAAAGTCCCAACTCGCCCATGGGGCTGTTGTTGATCAGTGTCTGGATTTCCTCCTTGGCCCGGTCGTTAAAGGCCGAGGTGGGCGTTTGCTCCGGCAGCCCGACCTTTTTTCTCGCCTCGGTCGGGTTGACGTACACGGCGTGTCCGGTCTCGTACAGGTTCATCTGGCTGGTGACCGAGGAGGTGGAAAAGGCGAGCTGATTGGCCTGGTAGCGGCGGAAGGCGAACACGATCTCCTGCGGACCCACCCCGCGGGGGCACACTTCGGTGCAGCGGCAGCAGGCCTGGCATCCCCAGCTCGATGAATCTTCGATGATCTCCTCCAGCTCTCCGTTGAGCAGATGGCGGATCAGGTTGCGGCAGAGCAGCGGGAAACCGGCGCGGACTCCGGGGCAGATCGCCGAGCAGGCGCCGCACTGGACACAGTTGAGGATGCCATGACCGCCGTATCCGACGATGGTGGCAACGGCTTCGTTGATTTTATCCTGGCTGATGAGCATGGTGGCGTTCTCCTTAGGCTGTCAGAGCCTCGATTTGGGCGAAGATCTGCGCGTCGTCGTAGCCGTGGAGGACAATGGCCCCCGACGGACAGGCCGATGTGCAGACACCGCAGCCCTTGCAGGCCGACATCTCGATCTGGGCCCTGGGCCGGTCGGCAAAGCTGACCATGTTGATGGCATGGTAGGGGCAGAGCGGGATGCAGATGCCGCAGCCGCTGCATATCTCGGCGTACACCTCGGAGATGACCGGCTCGATCCTGACGCTGCCTCTTGCCAGCGGCACGGCGGCGGCAGCGGCGGCGCCCTTGGCCTGGGACACGGTGTCCGGGATGTCTTTGGGCCCCTGACAGCAGCCGGCCAGGAACAGCCCTTCGGTGGCGGTCTCCACCGGACCCAGTTTCGGATGCAGTTCGCGGAAGAAGTTGGCGCCGCAGAACTGCAACCCCAGCTTCTGGGCCAGCACGGTGGCGTCCTGCGGCAGTTCGACCGCGGTGGCCAGAACCACCAGATCCGATGCGTATTCGATGTTGACGGCCGA
>WQUH01000047.1 GCA_009782165.1 Pseudomonadota bacterium
CCGCTCCGCATTGTCCCATGCCATCGCCACCGGTACTGCGGCGGGCGGACAGATAGAGCACTTCACCTTGGTCGAGAGAGGGCTGCAAGGATACGGGCAGAAAGCGGGAACCCTGTTCCGCGCCAACGTGCTCCGGCTCGAATCCAACGGGCGTGCGCTCGACAACAACCCTTTTGCTTGCCGGCGTTGCCACCGAGAGGGTGCGCCTGTCGATTGCATACACAAGTTCGTACAGTTTCCCTGCCGCGCATATCCTGGAGACAACACGATTCTTTTCCCGGACCGGCGGCGTGAGATCGCCTCCCGCAGGGCACGCTCCTTCCTGCCCCAACAGAGGCGTTGCGGAGACGAGCAAGCCGGCGCACAGACAGCGGGCGAATATTCGTGCGACTGTTTTCGAAGGGTTCGGCATGACACGATCCTGTGGATGGGTTTCAGGGACAAAACCGGCCGGATTGTTTGCGACCGGTTTTGAGGTTCACGGCCAGCCGGCGCGCAACGCCTTAATGCGCACTCTTTGCCGCTTTATACCACTGGCGAAGCGATGACTCATGGCGTAGTTTCTCGTTTTTCTCGTACTCTCGACAAAACCATACAAGCAGACCGTCCCAGGAGTCGACCAGGGGGGCACTTGCTGTGGGCCACCCGAGTTCAGAGAGCAGCCAGTTTGACTTCGCCGCATTGCGAAGCATCGAGGTGGTAACGACATTCGATTCATCGTCTTTTCCACCGCGCGCTAACGGCACTATATGATCGATTGTCGGGTAGTGCGACCAGTATGCGGGATGGGTGAGAGACTGTTTCCAGTTACGGTGGTATGGAAACAGTCCTGGCGCAAGCACTGACAGCGCACGCAGCGTGCCGGGAAAGACGAGTGGCTCGCCGAAGTATCGATCGGTGAACCCATCGCGGATGAAAACTTTGGTTAGGCGCACAGGCGGCCATGACGAACGATGGGTAGGCGCTGGTGGTGGCGGAAACGCTGTCTGAAGTATTTCCGCAGCCGACACAGAATCACCTGACGACAACATCTCGCAGACTTGGCGGAGTGCTTTGATGGTACTCATGCGTGTTGCCTAATGTATGGATTTGGTGCCGTCCGCGCGCCGTCGTGCGGAGCGCGGGCGCAAGCGGCCAACCCGGCGTCAGGGTCAGCAGCATCATCGCGGCAGCGGTCTTGCGGGCAGAGATACGATGCATGTATGCGTTGGTTGCCGACATGAACCACATGGTCAAGGCTGCAACCGCGCGGCACCCATGAAATTTTCCCGCTCAAAATCGCCCTTGCAGATGGCCGCATCGTCGCTTGCCCGGCGGGTTGCATCCACGGCCATGGCCTCCGCCATGCCGTCCATGTGCTCGCCGTACAGGTAGATGTCCAGCGGCGCATCGGCCGCGACGTAGGCGGTGTAGCCCCTGGCATCGGTCCAGCCGAGCACATGCCGCGGCGGATCGGTGCAGATGACCAGCGAGTACGGGCTGACAGAAAATGGCTCGCCGTCCGCCGTTGCGGCGAACACCGCGCCGAACGGACCCGATCCTATCCGTTCGCGCAGGACCACCTCGTCGGCGCGCAGTCTGAACGGCAGGGCAAAGACCGGCGTGCGCCCGAAGTCATCGGTTGTGCCCTGCCAGACCTGATTTTTGGCAGAGACGAATGGCAAGGGGCGATTGGACAGGAAGAGGGCGAACGGCGTGTCCCCCATCGGGAGAGTGCCACCTTCGCGCAAGGTGAGTTGATAGTGGTATCGGCCCTTGCCGATCGCCGCGGGCTTGGCTGGCTTCACGGTCGGCAGGAAGGGCGCTGGTGGCGCGGAGGCGCCGGCAAAAGCAAAAAACGCCGAGCCGAGGATCACGATCACAGCGGCAGTCAGAGAGGCAAGGCAAGCAGTTGAACGCGGCATGGGCTGTTGCATGAATGGGTATGGGTGGTCCGGCATCCCAGGTGCTCGGGGTCAGGTTGCATTGTCGGGCGGAAGCATGGGTTCCATCACACTGGCGCTACAGAACGAAGGATGTGTTGAGCGCCTGGGTGCGGGAAGTGCATCTGGGGTCTGGAATCAATTGTCAGCCAACATCCTTGCCTCCTTCCGCCACCCAAGCAAGGAAGTCGCGGATAGTGGCGATGAAACCGGAACGGTCTATCCGCGCGGACATACAACCCGGCGGATTATCCTGGAACACGATGCGCAGACCGTCGGCATCTCCAATGATGAAAGACTTCGCCCTGTCAAATGACTCTCCACCGTTCGTAAGCAGGTCGAACTTGCGGAAGCGCTCCGCGTCAGCGCGTATCTGCTCGATAGATCTCTCGTCATCCCCGTAAAGACGTTGATCCAGGAAATCGAACGCGGCGCGGTCGCCGAGCTTGCATACCTCCGGATCGTCAAGCGTATCAAGGCGGTGCAAAAGAGCTTGCAGGTGTGCCTCGGTCACATTCAAGATGCACGCAGGACAGTCGATATCGCCGAGCCGATTCCCGGCGACCCACAGACACATGCGACCGAAGACGTACCGGGAGGACTCGCTTTGGCGCGGGTCGCGGTAGCACTCGATGGCGAATGTTTCT
>WQUH01000048.1 GCA_009782165.1 Pseudomonadota bacterium
ACCAGGGAGTCGCCGCAGTTGAGCACATGGTCGCAGTTGAAGGGGGCCGCCGCTTGGCTGACGGCCTCAAGCGCCGGATAGTTGCCGTGGATGTCGCTGATCACCAGGATGTTCATCTTCTTGACCGTCCGATGCGAGTACGGTGGCGGTTGCGGCGGCATTGCCGCTGGTCTGGGAAAAATACCGAAGTCCCGCCACGTTCACATTTTCCTTTTGTCCGGTATCTGGTAGAGTAACTTAGGTAATTTTTGGGATAACTTCAATTAAAAACAGGATGTTTCATGCAAGTGAAAGGTTTCTTGGCCTCGGCGGCGCAGGCTGGTATCAAGTATGCCGGGCGGTACGATCTGGGCTTGATCTTCTCGCAGACTCCGGCGGTTACGGCCGGGGCCTTTACCACCAACAAGGTCAAGGCGGCGCCGGTGCAGCTCGACATGGAGCGGTTGCGTTCGGGTCTGGCCCAGGCGGTTCTGGTGAACAGCGGCAATGCCAATGCCTGCACCGGCAAAGAGGGCATGGAGCATGCCCTGGCCACCAGCGCCCTGGCGGCGGAAGCCTTGGGGATCGACCCATCCCTGGTGCTGGTGGCCTCGACCGGCGTCATCGGTCAGCCGCCGCGCAAGCCGTTCACCCAGGCCATGCCCGGCCTGGTGGCGGGCCTTGCCCCCGACGGCTTCGAACTGTTGGCCCAGGCGATCATGACCACCGATCTGGTCCCCAAAATAGCCACGGCCACGCTCGACATCGATGGGGTCGAGGTGTCGATCCTCGGCATTGCCAAGGGATCGGGGATGATCATGCCCGATATGGCCACGATGCTCTGCTTCGTGGTCACCGATGCCCAGATTGTCTTTCCGGTGCTCAATCGGCTGGTCAAATCCGGGGTCGAGCAGACCTTCAACCGGATCACGGTGGACGGCGACACCTCCACCAACGACACCGTGCTGGTCATGGCCAACGGCGCGGCCGGCAACCCCTGGATCGACGAGGACAACCCCCAGGCGGCGGCGCTGTTCGGCGCTGCCCTGCAGGGCGTGTTCAAAGAGCTGGCGCTCAAGATCGTGGCCGACGGCGAAGGGGCCACCAAGCTGGTCACCATCAGGGTCGTCGGGGCCCGCGACGAGCACGAGGCCCTGAATGCGGCCCAGACCATCGCCAACTCGGCCCTGGTCAAGACCGCCTTCTTCGGCGAGGATGCCAACTGGGGCCGGATCATGGCCGCCCTGGGGAGGTCGGGGTGCACCTTCGATCCCCAGCGGGTCGGCATCAGTTTCGACGAGGTTCACCTGGTGGAGAACGGCCTGGCCCTGGGCGCGGAGCAGGAGGCGGCGGCCACCGGGGTGCTCAAGCAGCCGCGGTTCACCGTCACGGTGCAGCTCAACGAGGGGCGCGGCGAGGCTGAAGTGTATACCTGCGATTTTTCGTACGATTACGTCAAGATCAACGCCGATTACCGGAGCTGAACACAGACAACCATGGTCCACCCCGGCGCAGACACTTGGCTCTTGCCCGATCTTCTGCCGGCCGAGGGGGTTCTTGCCGCCCTGGCCGCCGAGTTCGGGCTGGACATCGCTCCGGAATCCGGGGCCACGGTGGTCTATGCCGATTCGTTCGATTGGCGGCTCTATCGGCAGGGCTGCCTGCTCCACTGTTGCGGCGCCTGCTGGACCCTGTCCCATGACGACAGCGGCGAGGTGGTGGTGCAGCAGGATGGGCCTGAACTGCATGCCTCCTGCGTGGCGGCCGATTTTCCTCCCGGCCGGTTGCGGGAACTGCTGGCGCCGATTTTGGGGGTGCGCTGCCTGCTGCCGCTGGCAACGGTCCATCTGCGCGGCCGGCAGATTCGCCTGCTCAACCAGGACGAGAAAATGGTGGCCCGAGTGGTGCTCGAAACCCAGCAGGCCGCGGACAGCGAGCGGCAGTATCGCCAGATCCGTCTGTTCGGGGTGCGGGGCTATGGGGACGAACAGGAGAGCGTCCGCCGCATTCTTGCCGCCGCCGGCGTGAGCGAGCCGGTTTCGCCCCTGATCGCCTTTGAGGAAGGATGCCGGGCCAGGGGACGCACTCCCCTCGATTACAGCTCAAAGTTCAGCCTGGAGCTGGGCGGCGGCGAAACCGCCCGCCAGGCCATGGCCCGCGTCTATCTGGCCCTGCTGGCCACGATCACCCGCAACATTCCGGGTGTGCTTGCCGACTGCGACCCGGAGTTTCTCCATGATCTGCGGGTCGCCATCCGCCGCACCCGCTCCGGGTTGAGCCTGGTGAAACGGGTTTTGCCCGATGCGGTCACGGACCGGTTCAGCCGGGCCTTCGGCCGCCTCGGCGCCCTCACCGGACCAACCCGCGACCTCGATGTCTATCTGCTGGCGCGGGAAGACTGCCGCCAGCGGTTGTCCCCCTCGTTGCAGCCGGGATTGGAGGAATTTTTTGCAGGTTTGAGCCGCCAGCGACGGGTTG
This sequence comes from Pseudomonadota bacterium, assembly GCA_009782165.1. Lineage (GTDB taxonomy): Bacteria > Desulfobacterota > Desulfobulbia > Desulfobulbales > Desulfobulbaceae > Desulfobulbus. The sequence goes on from WQUH01000048.1 coordinate 2,458, forward strand.
AACAGAAAAAATTGGCGCGGGCGCTGCGGGCCGAGAAAAACACAACAACCTTCAACGCCTGGCAACGGGCCCTGCGGCGGCAAGACCGGCAACCGGCGGAGCTGGCCGACCA
>WQUH01000049.1 GCA_009782165.1 Pseudomonadota bacterium
ATGCCGACGGCCGGCCGGTGGACCCCATGACCGCGACCGTGGCCCTGGTGGCCCAGCAGGTGCTCAGCCGCGAACTGGAGCGAATCAACAGCCTGCTGTGTGCACCCTGCGGCTGCACGCTCTGCTGCGTCGGCCCGGAACCGGCCATGGCGCAGCACTATTTCGAGATTCCGCTGCGGCCCGAAGAAACCGGGCTGTTTGCGGTGGACCGGATCGAATCCGCCGCCGCGGGAACGCGGCGGCCGGACGACGAACCGCCGCTGCGGCTGGATGGCCGGGAGTTTTTCGATCGGGCCGACCCGGTGCTGATCCGCTGGCAGCCCGGATGGAGTCTGATCCTGCCGAGGGACAGCCGTTGTCCCAACCTGGAGCCCCGGTCGAACCGCTGCCGGATCTACGACGACCGGCCGCAGGTCTGCCGCCGGCCGCAGATCTTTCCCTATGTGGTGGAGCCGCTGGCGGCCGTCGGCGATCAGCCGGCGTTCCGCCTGCGCCGGAGCCTGCTGGCCGTGATGGACTGCCCCTATGTGCGCCGGCTTCAGGAGGCAATCGCGGCCTTTGCCGCGGCCTGCGAGCTGGAGATGGTCTTCCGCCGCAACAAGGCCTGATTGTTCGTTCATACCAACCGCTGCCGCCCAGGCAAGAGAACGCCTATGCTGTTCAACGCCCTCCTGTGCATCCTCGGCTCGTACCTCATCGGAGCCATCCCCTTTGGCCTGCTGCTGTCCAAGGGCAGCGGCATCGACATCCGCACCCAGGGCAGCGGCAACATCGGCGCCACCAATGTGACCCGTCTGCTCGGCAAGAAAATGGGCGCCCTGACCCTGGGCTGCGACATGCTCAAGGGCTATCTGCCGATGTTCGTCGCCGCCCTGCTCCTGCGCGACGATCCCAACCGCGATCTGCTGGTCGCCCTCTGCGGCGCGGCCACGGTGCTTGGCCACATGTTTCCGGTCTATCTGCGGTTCAAAGGGGGCAAGGGCGTGGCCACCGCGCTTGGCGCCTTTTTCTATCTGGCGCCGCCGGCGGTGCTGGCGTGCCTGCTGGTCTTCGTGGTCAGCGTCGCCCTGTCCGGCTATGTCTCGCTCGGCTCGCTCCTCGCTTCGGCCTCGATTTTGGTCGTGCTGCTGATGATGCAGGTTCCGGCGTGGAAATTCTGGCTGGCGGCCGGCATCGTGGCGCTGATCTGGCTCAAACACCGCCAGAACATCGTCCGCCTGCTCAACGGCACGGAAAAAGGCTGGCGGAAGAAGGCCCAGGGATGACCGCCGACGAATGGCAGGCCATCGAGCGGGCCAGGGAGGTGCTGCAACTGCCCGAGCGGGCGAGCCTGACCGAGATCAAGCGCAGCTACCGCCGGCTGAGCAAGCTGCACCATCCCGATACCGTTGCCGGCGACCCCGAGGGCGCCAGCGAACAGATGTACCAGATCACCGCCGCCTACGAGGTGTTGATTCGCTACTGCGGCGAATACCGTTTCCCTCTGAAACGGGAAGAGGCGGAAAATGCCGGGCTCGACCCGTACGATCCCGAGGACTGGTGGCGGGCCCGGTTCGGCCAGGATCCGCTGTGGAACAGCCGCAAGCCCCGGAGGCGATGACCGGCCGCTCGGCGTTGCCGCATGCGGCGCAGCCGGTTTGGTGAATCACTTGTTTTTGCTCTACCGGGCGGGCCGGATTCCCCGCCCGCTTTCTCCATAGGAGGTTGGAATGCAGATCCCTCAACTGATCAAAGAGCGCGGTCCGTTTGTGTCCCTGGAGTTTTTTCCGCCCAAAAAGCAGGAGGAATGGCCCGGCTTTTTGGCAACGGCCGGCGAACTCGGCCAACTGCGGCCGCTGTTCGTGTCGGTGACCTACGGCGCCGGCGGCTCCACCCAGTCCAATACCCTGGAGATCTGCGAGCGGCTGATCACCTCCTGCGGTTTTATGGTTATGCCGCACCTCACCGGGGTCACGGCCAGCAGGGAAAAAATCGACGGCTTCATCAAGGCGATCCGCACCCTGGGGATCGACAATGTCCTGGCCCTGCGCGGCGACCGTCCCGCCGGCTACACCGGCACCGATGCCGAGCTGTTCGCCGCCTTTCCCCATGCCGCAGACCTGGTGGCGTACATCCGCCGGAACCATCCCGATCTGGCCATCGGCGTGGCCGGATTTCCCGAGGCCCACGCCGAAGCGCCCTCCTTTGCCGCCGACCTGGCGGTGATGCGGCGCAAGGTGGAGTGCGGCGCCGATTTCGTCCTGACCCAGTTGTATTTCGACAACCGGGTCTATTTCGACTACGTGGACCGGCTGCGGGCCCTGGGCGTCACCGTGCCCATCCTGCCGGGCATCCTGCCCATCCGCAGCCTGGCCTCCCTGCGCTTTGTCCTGGAGATGTGCAACGCCCGCATCCCCGGCCGTCTGGTCAACGCCCTGACCACCGCCCATGAACAGGGCGGCGCCGCCGCGGTGTACGAAATCGGCGTGGCCTACGCCCGGGAGCAGGTCAAGGGCCTGCTGGCCGGCGGCGCGCCCGGCGTGCACCTCTACACCCTCAACAAGGCCGACATGTGCCTGGC
>WQUH01000050.1 GCA_009782165.1 Pseudomonadota bacterium
CAGCCGCATTCACGACAACCAACACCGAAAGCATGACATGGAATATCAAGATCGTTTCAACCAGACCTTTACCCTGGCGCCGGGGTGGAACGACCTGAGTATTTCCCTGGACAAGGTCAAGACAGCGCCCAGGGGCCGGACAATGGATATGGAACACATCGAGGGCTTTGGTCTGTTTGTCGTCCGGCTGCCCCAGCCGCAGGCGCTGTATCTCGATCACATCTATCTGGCCAGGTAAGACGCCGTGCACAGGATCTATCACCCGCGATCGTTTTTTGCGCTTCTGCTCACCGGCTTTATTTTTACCGCCTTGCCCCTGATCGTGGCCCTGGGCAGTTCGATCCAGATCCTCGACCGGCTGACGCAGCAAAGCGCGGTCGCGGTGTTTCGTTCCGCGGGCAGGATCGACACCTGCCGGGAGGTGGCTGAATTGCTCCAGCGCGAGGAACGGTCGGCCCGGCTTTTTGCAGTGTTGGGCGAGGCCGAGCATCTTGAGGATGTCATTGCCAGCCATCGGAATGTTGAAGATCGGCTCCGCCAGTTCGCCATCCTGAATGTTGACAACGAACTGGCTGCTCTGATTGAACAAATTCAGGAGAAAGAGCGGAGCCTGGTTGCGGCGTTGACCGATACCTCGGGCGCCGCGCATGAACGGGAAAGCAGACAGGAAAAGGCCCTTGCCGGCTACGGCGAAATCGGCGTGCTGGTCGGGCGGATGGAACAGGCGAGCAATACCTTGATGGTTCAGGAGGTCGATACCCTCAAAGAACAGGTGCAGAGCAACAAAAACACCCTGATCTGGCAGATTGCGGGGCTGATCGGCTTCAGCGTGCTGCTGGTGGCGCTGTTCATGTCCCTGATCAGCAAGCCGGTCAGCCAGCTCGACCGGGGCATCGAACGCCTGGGTGAAGGCGACTTCGCCACCCCGATCGTGGTCTCCGGCCCCCGCGACCTGGAGGCCATCGGCGAGAAGCTCGATTGGCTGCGCCGGCGGCTGCACACCCTGGATCGGGAAAAGGTGCGGATGCTGGCCCACATCTCCCATGAACTGAAGACGCCCCTGTCCTCGATCAAAGAAGGGGCCGGCTTGCTCAAGGATGGTCTGGTCGGCCCGTTGAGCGGCCAGCAGACCGAGGTGGTGGATATCCTGGACAACAACTGCAACAAATTGCAGAAACTCATTCAGAACATCCTTGATTTCAACATGGCGCAGGCCAGGGAAATGCCGGATGATTTCCAGGAGGTTCGGGTCGATGAGCTTGTGGCCGATGTGGCGGCGGATCACCGCCACGCCATGCTTGCCAGGAATATCCGGTTGCAGACGGAATTGCTGCCCGTGCAGGTGCAGGGCAATCCGGAGCAGTTGAAAACAGTGATTGATAACCTGCTCGCCAATGCCGTTAAATTTATTCAGGATAATGGCGAGATTCGCATTTTGATGCGGCAAAAGGCACGGATGTTGCGGCTGATCGTCGAAGACAACGGGCCCGGCATCAGGGAAGAGGATCGGGCACAGATTTTTCTCCCTTTTTTTCAAGGGGAACAAAAAAATCGCTCCGTGGTGAAAGGGTCTGGTTTGGGGCTTGCTATCAGCAAGGAATATATGCAGAATAATGGCGGAACCCTTCGCCTGCTCCCCAGCGAACAGGGGGCGCATTTTGAACTCACTCTGCCGTGTGCTCGGGAAGAAATGCAATGAAAAAAGCGTATTGGGCTCTTATCGTGGCAGCGGGACTATCGTTGAGCGGCTGTGCGGCCAAGGAGGCGCAACGGCCCAAAGAAGAACCCGTGGTCCGGACCACGGAGGCAGACGCTATCCTGGCATGTGCAGCCGAGAACAGGAAATTTTCCCGCCAGGAATTCGATCGCGCCTACAAGGCCGCTTTGGCCAAGGCGACCCAGCCGGACAGCGCCGAACTGTCCCCCTTGATCTGCCTGAGTCTGCATCCACAGGCAACATACAAGCAGTTCAAGGCGGCCACAGAGGTGCTGGTCCGGTCTGTCAGGAAGCATCCGGAGAGCGCTCCCAGTCTCCGGGGACTGGTGCAACTGCTGCAACGGCTCGACCAGGAAAAGATCGGTAAAAGGGCGCAGAACAGCAAACATACGGATGAAAGGGAAGAACTGGAGAGTGAAAACAAAGAGTTGCTGGACCGCATCGAGACCCTGGAAAAGAATGCCGTCCAGGATCAGGATCGGATCAAGGGCTTGCAGCAACAGATCGAACAGTTGAAAAACATCGAGAATATCATCAAAAACAGGGAGCGGTAATATGGGGCGGCAATACAAGATCCTGTTGGTGGACGACGAGGCCGATCTGCTGCGTCTGTGGAAGCTGCGCCTCGAAAGCAAGCATTACCAGGTCGCGGTTGCGGCCAGCGGTGAAGAGGCCCTGGCCACCTTCTCCACCTTCAAACCCGACGTCGTGCTCACCGATCTGCGGATGCCGGGCATCGACGGTCTGGCCCTGTTCGCGGCGATCCGCTCGCTCAACAAGTCCGTGCCGGTGATCATCATCACCGCCCATGGGTCCATCCCTGAAGCGGTCGAGGCCACCAG
>WQUH01000051.1 GCA_009782165.1 Pseudomonadota bacterium
TGGCGATTGCATCTGGCAATGGAATCAGTCCGCTCAGCGCAGCAGGCTGGCGATCAGGCCGTGAAACGAGTCGGCGCCGGTGAACAGCCAGCCGAGGTGAGTGCGGCAGAGGGCGCACTGCACGAAGCGCCAGCGGTAGCCGGGAAACCAGGTGAAGGCGGCGGTGGCGCCGCCGCGGGGAATGGCCCCTGGGGCCGCGCGGAAACAGCGGATCTCGAAGGCGATGCCGGCGGGGTTGAAAAAGGCGTGTTCATGGTGGCCATCGATGGCCGTGGCCTGGCGCTGGTCGGTGATTCTGGCCTTGCAGACGGCGCAGAGAATGGCCTGCTCCTCCAGGTGCGCCGACTGGTCGCCGGGATGGGCAGCCGGCGGCCGGGCCGTCCCGGATGTGGGGGCAGGCGGGCGGGTGCGGCCCAGGCGCGGGTCAACCGGCCTGGATCGGCCTGTTCCGGTAATGGGCCACAATCGCTCGCACCAGGTCATCGATGGTGTACCGTTCGGGTTGGATATCGACCGGCAGGCCATGCTCCCGGATCGCGCCGGCGGTGATCGGCCCGATGGCGGCGATGGTCGTCCGGTCGAGCAGGCGATGGAGTTCATCGGCATCGGCGGGGTCGATCAGGCTGAGGAAGTTGGTCACGGTCGAGGAACTGGTGAAGGTGACCGCGTCGATCGAGCCGGTCAGCAGTTGGTCGCGCAGCTCCTCCCTGGGGCCGGCAGGGGGCACGTTGCGGTAGACCGGCGCGATGGTCACCTGGGCGCCCGCGTCGGCGAGCATTTCAGGCAGGGTGTCGCTGGCCCGCAGGGCCCTGGGCAGGAGGACGCGGCTGCCGCGCATGCCGGTCTGGAGCAGGGCCTCGGCCAGGCCCTGGCCGGTGAAGGTGTCCGGCATCAGGTCGGCCTTGAGGCCGTATCGGCCCAACTCGTCGGCGGTGGCCCTGCCGACCGCGGCAATGCGCAGCCCGGCCAGCAGGCGGCTGTCGTGGCCGAGGGCGAAGAGCCGCCGGAAAAAATGGCTGACCGCGTTGATGCTGGTGAACAGCAGCCATTGGTAGCTGCCGAGCTCCGCGATGGCCGCGTCGCAGATGCGGTAATCGTCCATCGGCTCGATGTGGATGGTGGCGTATTCGAGCACCTCGGCCCCCTGTTCCTCCAGCCGCGCCACCAGATCGCTCGCCTGCTCGCGGGTCCGGGTGACGACGATCCGCCGGCCGAACAGCGGCCGTTTCTCGAACCAGTCGATGGTGGAGCGGAGCTTGACCACCTCGCCGACAATGATCAGGGCCGGCGGTTTGATGTCGGCCTGCCGCACCACCTCGCAGATGGTGGCCAGGGTGCCGACCACCGAGCGCTGTTGCGGGGTCGAGGCCCAGCGCACCACCGCCGTCGGCGTGTCCGGCGAACGGCCGTGCTCGATCAGTTTGCGGGTGATGGTGGGCAGGGTCTTGATGCCCATGTAGATGACGATGGTCCCGGCGCCGGTCGCCAGTTTGTCCCAGGCAATGTTGGACGACTCCTTGGCCGGATCCTCGTGGCCGGTGACAAAGGCCACCGAGGCGGTGTAGCCGCGATGGGTGATGGGGATGCCGGCATAGGTGGCGGCGGCGGTGGCGGAGGTCACCCCCGGCACCACCTCGAAATCGATGCCCGCGGCCACCAGTTCCTCGATCTCCTCGGCGCCGCGGCCAAAGATGAAGGGGTCGCCGCCCTTGAGCCGGACCACCATCTTGCCCTGCCCGGCATAGTCGACCAGCAGCCGGTTGATCCCCTCCTGGGTGAAGGCGTGCAGACCGCCGCCCTTCTTGCCGGCATAGACCAGTTGGGCGTCCTTCGGCACATAGCCGAGCAGTTTGGGGTTGGCGAGGTAGTCGTAGACCACCACCTCGGCATGTTCGAGCAGGTATTTGCCGCGCAGGGTGATCAGGCCGGGGTCGCCGGGGCCGGCCCCCACGAGGTAGACTTTGCCGGTTTTGGCCTGGGAGGGGGAAGAAGAGGCGTTGGTCGTCACGGAGTTTTTTTTATCTGCGCAATGGTTCAGCAACCGGTAGCCCCGGCGCGATAGACTGCATCGAGGATGGCCTTGCCGCCCCTGGCCAGCAGGGTGTCCGCCAGGGCGGCACCGAGTTCGGCGGCCTGTTCGGCCGGGGCGCTGGCCTGATCCCTGATCAGGACGCGACCGTCAACGCTGGCGATCAGGCCGGTCAGGGTCAGGGTGTTGCCGTCCAGTTCGGCATGGGCGCCAATCGGCACCTGGCATCCGCCTTCGAGGCGGAGGAGAAAGGCCCGCTCGGCGGCCACGGCCACGGCGGTGGCCGGGTGGTGCAGAAACCGCAATCCCACCAGCAGTTCGGCGTCGTCGCGGCGCAGTTCGATGCCCAGTGCGCCCTGACCGATGGCCGGGAGCATCTGCGCCGGTTCCAGCAAGGAGGTGATCCGCGCCGCCAGGTTCAGACGGTGGAGTCCGGCCCCGGCCAGGATGACGGCGGCAAAGACGCCCTCGTCGAGCTTGCGCAGCCGGGTGTCGATGTTGCCGCGCAGATCGACGACCGTAA
>WQUH01000052.1 GCA_009782165.1 Pseudomonadota bacterium
CGGCCATCTCGTGCGCGTGGCCGAACAGGCCGAAGCCCGTGATGTCGGTGCAGCCGTGCACCCCGGACCGCAAGGTCTCGTCGTTGTCGATGATCTCCATGGGCAGCCGGTTGAGCGTGGTCAGCAGGGCCACCAGGCGCCGCTCGGCGGCCGCCTCCGTCAAACCGCCCTTGATCGCGGTCGACAGGATGCCGGTTCCCAGAGGTTTGGTGAGGACCAGCACATCCCCCGGCCGGGCGCCGCCGTTGCGCAGCACCCGTTGCGGATGGACCAGGCCGGTGACCGACAAGCCGTACTTCAGCTCCGCGTCCTCGACGGAATGGCCGCCCACCAGCAAGGCCCCGGCCTCGCGGATGACGGCCAGCCCCCCTTCGAGCACCCGCCGGATGACCGACGGCTCCATGGATTTGACCGAGCAGGCCAGGATGTTCATGCACAAGAGCGGCCGGCCGCCCATGGCGTAGACATCGGACAGGGCGTTGGCCGCCGCTATCCGGCCGAAATCATAGGGATCATCGACGATCGGGGTAAAAAAATCGACCGTCTGGATCAGGGCGGTATCGTCGCTGAGACGGTAGACGCCCGCGTCGTCGCAGGTCTCCGGGCCCACGAGCAGATTGGCATCCTTCGGCAGCGCAAGCCCGCACAGTAACCGGTCCAGGTCCCCCGGACTCAGCTTGGCGGCTCAGCCCGCGGCCTTGACGGTGGCGGTCAGTTTGACGGGTTTGGTGGTCATGGGTTTTGTTTTTTGGCCTGGTGAAATTGGTCGGGTCATTTTATTCGCTCAGGCTACCCGATATTGTGTTGAAAAAAAATGTGTAATCTGGTTGTAGATAAATCTTCTTTCTGACAGCCGGATCGGCCGAAAACAGGCACAAGGAACCGTTCTTTGTGCCTTTCGGTTTTTGGCGCATCCGCCAACATGAGTGACAAGCGCTATGGACACCTTCGCAACGGACCAGCACTGTTCGGTCAAACCCCGGCACGAATGCGGCATCTGCGGCGTGTACGGCCACAACGATGCGGCCAAACTCGTCTATTTCGGCCTCTACGCCCTCCAGCATCGCGGCCAGGAAAGTGCCGGCATTGTCGCCGGCGACGGCAAGAAAGTTTTGATCCACAAGGACATGGGCCTGGTGCACGATGTCTTCAGCGAACGGATCCTGCAACGCCTTTCCGGCCACCTGGCAACCGGCCATGTCCGCTACTCCACCACCGGCCAGTCGAGCATCATCAACACCCAGCCGTTCATGGCCACCCACAAGGGCATGCCGCTCAGCGTCGCCCATAACGGCAATATGATCAACTCCATTGCCGTCCGGCGCCACCTGGAACAGCAAGGTTCGATCTTCCAGACCACCATGGACAGCGAGCTCGTCATTCATCTGATGGTGCGCCACCTGGACCAGGGGTTGCAGGAGGCGATCAAAACCACCTTTTCCTGCATCCAAGGCGCCTATTCCCTGCTGCTCATGACCCAGGACACCATGATCGCGGTCCGCGACCCCAACGGTTTCCACCCGCTCTGTCTCGGCGCGCTCGACAACGGCGCCCATGTGGTCGCCTCCGAAACCTGCGCCCTCGATCTGATCGAGGCCGAATACATCCGCGACATCGAACCGGGCGAGGTGCTGATCATCAACGAACAGGGAGCGACCTCGCTCTTTCCCTGGGGGCCGAGCCGTAAAAGTTACTGCATTTTCGAGCACGTGTACTTTGCCCGGCCGGACAGCAACGTCTTCGGATTCAACGTGTACGCCGCCCGCAAACGGATGGGCGCGATCCTGGCCAGGGAGGCGAAAATCAAGGCCGACTTCGTCATGCCCTTCCCGGATTCAGGCAACTACGCGGCCCTCGGATATTCGAGCGCCTCGGGCATCCCGCTGGAGATGGGGATGATCCGCAACCACTATGTCGGCCGCACCTTCATCCAGCCGACCCAGTCCATGCGCGATTTCTCGGTTCGGGTCAAGCTCAATCCGGTCCGCTCGCTCCTGCAGGGCAAACGGGTCGTCATCGTCGAGGATTCGATCGTGCGCGGCACCACCGGCCGCAGCCGGATCACCTCGTTGCGCAACGCCGGCGCCGCCGAGGTCCACATGGTGGTCAGTTGTCCGCCAACCCGCTACGGCTGCCACTACGGCATCGACTTCCCGTCCAGCGACCAACTGATCGCCGCCGGCAACACGGTTGCGGCTGTCCGCGACTACCTCGGTCTCGATTCGCTGCACTATCTCAGCGAGGAAGGATTGGTCGAGGCAACGGGTCTGCCCCGCGACCATTTCTGCCTGGCCTGCTTCACCGGCGAATATCCGATCGATCCGGACAGGCATTTTACCAAGGATGCCTTTTCCCCCTGCGGCGACTGAAAATCAGCGCAGAGCCGCATCGGCGCCAGGCTCGATGCGACTTCAGGGGGGCGGCGACTGAGAAAAAAAGAGGGAGGCAGGAACAACCAAAAGACATCCGCGATCAGACGAGATCTTCACCGTTCAGCTCGTCATCCTCGTCGAGTTCGCCGTCAAAATCGTCCTCGCCG
>WQUH01000053.1 GCA_009782165.1 Pseudomonadota bacterium
GGCTGAGCAGGTTTTTGCCAAGCTGTTGGGCGAAAAGCCATGAGCGATTGAACTGGGCGTTTTCCCGCGAGACAAAAAGAGAGTATCCCGCAATCTCCTCCTTGGTCCGATAGGTGGCGACGCCATTGACATGCAGCGGCTCCAGGTGAACCAACTGCGCTGAATCGTGGTGCAGGGCAAGAAACAGGTCGGGTTTCAGGCGATTCGCCAGGGCCGATCTTTCCTGCAACGATGCCGCCTGATCGGGCTGCCGGGTCAGGACAACATGGAACCCCGCCTTTTGCAAAGCAATCGCCAGTCCGGCGGCAAACCGGTCATTATACTCGACCTCATACACCCCGCGGATACTGAGCGCCCCGCCTGTGGGGGGACTGTGTCCGGGATCGAGCACGATGACCGGTTTTTTGGCATCCGCCGCCCAGGCGGCATGACCCCAGAAGCACCCTGCCAGCAAGAACACAAACAGGACAACCGCTTTGTGCATTGATGGTTTTTTCCGATTTTTTGTTGTTTTCACCAGCTTTTCTGACCGATCTGGTCAGGACGACAGGCGCCGGTTTTGCATTCACGCAGCCGATCGCGCAAATATTCAGTCCGTTCGCGGTTCAGTTTGTAATTGCAATCCACGTTGATGGTCCCCTGTTGCGGTTGGCAGACCGCATCGCGATGTTGCATCCATTCTCGCTGGACCGAGGCGAGTTGGTCTTTGGTCGATCCTGGGACCGCCTTGCGCAGATCCTTGTACACGGCATTCAATTCGTTATCCGATTCAATGAACAGTTTTGAGAAGCAATAGGTTCTATCGTAACTTGTCGTGTATTTGTCGCACTCTCCAGCCGCCAGAACCGATTGTGCTGACCAGAGCAAGACGCCGACCGCAAGCATGCTGAACATGGATTTCATATCTGTTCCTCCTGGAAGAAATTGAAATGGCTGGCACGAGCCTGAACCGCGCCAGCCGCAACCTGCACGAATACCACCAATAGTACTTGAAATCAAAGGAAAACCGTATCCGGCCGCCATGCCGGGACAGGGCGGGCCGGGCGCGGTCAATCCCCGTCGGGGGGCGGAGGCAGCGGTTCGGGCGGATCGGGTTTCTTGAGGCGGATGGCATGGCCGAACACATAGGTGCAGACCGGCACGCCGAGGATCAACCCCCAGAAGTCGAACAACTTGCCGCCAATGGTGAGGATGATGAGGACAATCACCGAGTTGATCCGCATGTAGGAGCCATACACCCGCGGGTTGAGGATATACCCCTCGATGATATGGATGATGGTGATCAGCAGAATGGCCAGAAACATGACCTGCAACCCTTTGGTTTGCAGGGCGATCAGGCAGATGGGGATGGAGCTGATGAACACCCCGATCACCGGAAAGAAACTGCAGAAAAAGACGATCACCGACAGAAAGGCCACCTGCTCGCCCAGGCCGAGCAGGGAGATGCCGATGGCGGTCAGAAAGGAGTTGATGATGGCGATGATCAGTTGGGCCTCCAGCGCCCTGCCCAGCACCAGCGAGAAATCCCGGATGTTTCCCGCCACGCTCCGGTAGATGAAGCGCAGTCTGGTCGATTCCAATGCCCGGACGCCGGCCCCCAGGTTGGGCAGGTCGAGCACGATGAGAAAGGAAAAGAGCAGGGAAAGGAGAAAGGCCGAGGTGACGGAGGCGACTTTGCCGCCGATCGAGGCGATTTTGCCGCCGATATTGCCGAGCGTGCCGGGCGCATGGCCGGTATTCTGGCCGCTGTTGGCGTCGTCCAGCCGCAGCAACTGTTGCAGCATGGAGTAGGTGGGCGAATGCTTCAGCCCCTTTTTTTCTCCGCCCTCCGGCGGGTTCTGCTCCGACCGGTCGGCCAGTTCCGGGGCAACCTCGCCCAGCAAGGGATAGCGCTTGGCCAAAGAAAAAAGTTCCTGATCGACCCGGCTGAGATAGGTGGTGAATTGGCTGGCAAAGACCTCGGTCTGTTTTTTGACCTTGGGAACCAGGAAGATGCCGGCTGCCGTCAGGATGCCGAGGCACAGCAGGGCAACGAGCACCACCCGCGCGATTCTGTTCTTGATCCGGGGTTTGAGGCGGGTGACGCTGCGGGCCTGGAGATAGGAAAAGACAAAGGTCAGAAACAAAAGGAGAAAAAAGGAGCGCAACAGGTAGATGGCCCCGAAGAACATGCCCCAGACCACGACCGTGGCCACCGGGGGAAAGATCCGGTCCCAGGGTTGGGGGAGCAGGTGAAACGGGTTGTCGTTGGGGCTCATGGGCACAACAGGCGGCTCGGGCCGGTTTTATTGACGAGGAGACGGCATCCTTGCATGCGGTCGATCAACGGGCCTGTCCCGGAGAAAAAATGACCGCGTCTGTGCATCCCCATTGCAAAGCGCGTGCCGGCAATCGGTCTGTTCATGGGCAGGCGCGGGCGCTGTCCATTCAGATCTTTTCCAGGGCGGTCTTGTGGGGGCGCGGAATGTCGATCCCGCCGAATTTCCGCAGCATTTTGTAGTAGACCGTGTCCGGAACATATTCGCGGACAACCTG
>WQUH01000054.1 GCA_009782165.1 Pseudomonadota bacterium
TCGCGGGGAAGATGGCTTGGAAAGGCGGGCGGCGGCAAACGGCTACTGGCAGCGGAGCATGAGGGTCTGCATGACCAGGGGCGTTTCAAAGACCGCGCCGGCCTTGCCCCACTCCTTATACCCGAGGCTCACCCATTCGCCTTGCTCCTCCCAGAGGTCGAAGCCGAACTTCCAGCCGCCGCACTGGTCGGCGCAGCGGTATGCGTAGGCCGGGCCGTAGTAGAGAAAGCGCGGGCCGCTGTCGTCCTTGCCCTGCCGGGTCTGACCGATCAGCACCTGCTCGGCCCCCCGCGCCCTGGCTTCGGTCAACACGGCGGACTCCACAGCCGCACCCGAAGACTTGGCCGGAAACTGCACCAGCAACTCGGCAAACACCCGGCAGTTTTTGTCCACCTGACCCGGTTGAAAGGCCACGGCGACCGACTGGGTGGCCGGATACACCGGGCCGATGTATTCGGTCGGGTCAGGCCCGGCCAGGCCGACGAACCGCTTGACACGATCTTTGGCGCCGCAACCCGCAAGGGCGGTCAGGACGGCCACGAGCACAAGGCAACGAACTGTTCTCGACATAGACACACTCCGTAAATGTTTTCGATTTCTGCCCGGAGGCGACGCGGTTGCCGCCTGGTCCGGGTACACGCCCCAACAAAAGCAGGACCGCAGAAAGAAAGCAAGCAGAAAAGCGGAACGCCCTGGTGGTTGCGGGCCGAGCTCCGCCTCGGTCAACGACCCTGCTCGGTGTTTATGCGCCTTCCCAGAGATGGGTGACGGGTACGGCGTACAGGCGGTCGCCAAAACCCGCCACGGCTTCGCCATCGTACAGCACCACCCCGGCGGCAAAATTGTCGTGCGCGGCATCTTGCAGCTTGCGCAGCCCCTTGAAGTCGTCGCCGGTCACGGTTGCCGCCGCCTTGACCTCCACCCCGGCCACGCGGCCGGCGGATTCCAGCACCACATCCACTTCCACCTGATCCTTGTCGCGGAAATGGCTGAACCTCACCGTCTCTTCCCACCAACTGGCCTGCCGTCGCAACTCCTGGTAAACGAACGTCTCCAGCAGCCGGCCGTACAGCGCGCGGTCAGCCCATAGGGAATCGCCGTTCACCCCCAAGAGGGCGCAGGCCAGACCCGTATCGCCGATATGCAGCTTGGGCGTTTTGATCAGCCGCTTCATCCGGTTGCTGTGCCAGGGCGCAAGTTCATCGAGCAGGAAGATGTTGCGCAGCAAGGTCAAATAGTCGCGAATCGTCTGGCGGCTGATCTGAAAGGGGGCCGCGAGTTCGGATATATTCACCAGGCACGCCGTCTGGCCGGCGGCCAGCGCCAGCAGGCGCGGCAAGGCGTCCAGGGCGCTGATCCGCGCCAGATCGCGAAGATCCCGCTGGATCAGGGTGTCGGTGTAGTCCCGATACCAGGCCGCCATCCTGCGCCCCTGCGCCCGCGCCAGAGCGGCCGGATAGCCTCCGCGCACGACCCGCTCCGCCAGGGCTTTGCCAAGACGCTGCCCGGATGGTCCGGCCTTGAAGGCGGCGGCGAACAGCCCGGAGAGAAAATCCGGCTCCCTGGCGCTCAGTTCCGCCTGCGACAGCGGATGCAGCCGCAGAATCTCCATCCGTCCGGCCAGTGAATCCGCCAGCTTGGGCACCAGCAGCACATTGGCCGACCCGGTCAGGATGAAGCGGCCGGGCCTGCGCCCCGCATCCACCGCCGCTTTGAGCGAGGTGAACAGTTCGGGCGCCCGCTGCACCTCATCCAGCACCACCCGCTCCGGCAGATCGGCCACATAACCGACCGGATCGGCCTTGGCCGCCGCCCGCTGCACATCGTCGTCAAAGGTGGAATAGACAAACCCCTCCTCTGCCGCCATCAGCCGGGCCAGCGTCGTTTTCCCGCATTGCCGCGGGCCGTGGATCAGCACCACCGGCGAATCGGCCAGGGCCTCCACAAGACGGGAGCGGAGAAAGCGAGGATATAACGAAGGGCTCTCTTGCATAGCGTCTATTGGTACATTTTCTTTCGGCTGATTGCAAGTTTTTTTCCGTCCAATTGTCGATAGATGTTCGTCTGATTGTCGGTGTGTGTCCGTCTGATTGTCGATAGATGCTCGTCCAATTGTCGGGAACGTTGGGCATCTTGCCGATCATCAGTGTGTTTTTTGGTCGGGCCTTATCGGCGGAATGGGGGACGGGGCGGTCGTCCATCCGGCGGGCGGACATTCGGAGTGTCCGGACGAAAAGCCGGAGCATCCGGCTGGCGCGGTCCGCCCTGATAGTCCCGCCATCCGGGGCGATAACGCGGCGCATCCGGGCGATAATAATACGGGGCGCCCGGACGATACACCGGCGCCCGCCAGTCGCGCCAGCGGTATGGCTGGTAGGTGTACGACGACCCTCCCCACAGCCAGACGCTGTCGTAGGCATAGCCGGGGTAGGGATAATACCCGTAGTACGCCGGCCAGGCGTAACCGGCGCGGTATCCATAGCCGCCGTAGATGTAGTTTCCATCATAGGGATAGTAGGGATAGTAG
>WQUH01000055.1 GCA_009782165.1 Pseudomonadota bacterium
AGGGCCTGTTTGATCCGCTCCATGCCTTTCCTGATGGTGTCGATCGAGGTGGCAAAGGAAAAGCGGACAAAATCGTCAGCCCCGAAAGCGGCCCCGGGTACGGTGGCAATCTGGGCCTCGCCCAGAAAATAATCGGCCAGGGCAACGGAACCGTCAATCACCTTGCCGTTGAACTTCTTGCCGTAGTAAGCGGAAAAATTGGGAAAAACATAAAAAGCGCCCATCGGCGCCACGCAGCTTACCCCGGCGATGGATTCCAGGGATTCGACAAAGTAGGCCCGCCTGGGCAAAAAGGCTTCGCGCAACTGCCGGGGAAAATCCTGCGGACCGGTCAACGCGGCCAGGGCCGCATGTTGCGAAGGGGCCGCCGGATTCGAGGTGGACTGGCTCTGAATTCGATTCATGGCCCTGATCACCTTGCTTGGCCCGATGGTATAGCCGATCCGCCATCCGGTCATGGCAAAAGACTTGGACACCCCGTTGGAGAGCATCGTCTGTCCCTGCAACCGCGGTTCGGCATGCAGGATATGCGGCACCTTGCCCTCGCCGTAATACAGCTCCTCGTACATGTCGTCGCTGACCACCAGCCAGCCGCCGGCAAGCGCCATCTTGGCGACCTCGGCCAAGGCTGCCAGCGAATACACCGCTCCGGTCGGATTGGACGGACTGTTGAGGATAATGGCCTTGGTCTTGGCGGTGACGTATCGGGCCACCACGTCCGGTTCGATGTCGAAGTGCCGTTCCTGCCGCAGCGGGACGATCACCGGAGTGCCGCCGGCCAACTGCACCATGGGCGGATAGGAGACCCAGTACGGCGCGGGAATGAGCACCTCGTCGCCCGGATTGAGGATGGCCTGAAAGATATTGTACAGTCCGTGCTTGCCGCCGCAACTGATCTGGACATCATCCGGTTTGTACTCCCAGCCGTGCTCGCGCTTCAGTTGAGCGCAGACAGCTTCCCGCAGCGCAAGAATGCCGGCCGCCGGAGTGTAACGGGTGTGCCCTTCCGCAATGGCCCTCCTGCCCGCTTCGCACACATGGGCAGGGGTGGACATATCGGGTTCGCCCACACTGAAATTCAGGATGTCCGCACCCGCATCCCTGAGGGCCTTGGCCTTGGCGTTGATCGCCAGGGTCGGCGAGGGCGCCACTTGCAGCACACGATCCGCAAGCGCAAACTTTTCAGCAAACATGATCGACTCCTTCCTGGTATCCTTGAATGGTACAAAACAGTGCGCTGTAACGCCTTCCTGCAAATTTCACAAGTATAAATGATTTGGAGCCAAACATTTTTCCCTGCCACCGCTGTTCACGGTTCTTTGAACACCGGGCAGGGACGTTGCCGCTCATAGTTGCGGTAGACCGGGTCGCCGGCCTCGCGGTGGCAATCGAGGCAGAGGCCGATCCGCAGAATGCGCCGCAGCTCATCGCCGTTGAACGGCCGCAGATTCGACCGGGAGCCGTGCTGGAGCGGCGTGCCGTCGATGGTCACAAAGGTATCGAGTCCCGGCGTTGGTCCCTGCTCGCTCCGCACCCCCCGATCCACCGGAAAAAACCGCCATTGCCCTTCCTGCACGGTCACCGTGCCCTCTCCCAGCCCAACGGTCTTCGGCTCGGCATGACAGTCCTTGCAGGGGCGTCCCTTGGCCTGAATCGTGTGCGGGTTGATCGCGGCCATGGTGAAGCGGTTGAACCCTCCCCCGGATGCGCCCTGGGCATCGATCAGGGTCACCATATCCTGACAGCCGGGCGTCACCACCACCACCTTGTCGTTCCAGACCGCCAGCATCGGTTTTTCGTAACGGATATAGGAGCGGCCTTCCTCCCACCAGCCGGGCGTCTCCTTGAGGGTCAACTTGTCGAGATGGGTCTCGCGCCTGTCTTGTTTGATATGACAGCCATAACATTGCGGCACCACGGTGGAATGGCAGGATGCGCAGGTCAGGCGCTGGTGGCCGGGCGCCAGACAGGCCTGTCGGTCCGGCGGCCGCAGGGGATGCTGTTTGCCGTCGAGCTTGCCGGTCAGGATGAGCTGTCCCTGGTGTTCGCCGACATTGGTCAGCGGCTTTCCCCGGCGCGATGCGCCTGGTTTGGCGTCGTGGCAGCTTTGGCAGGTGATCTCCACCTGATCCTCGTAATGGGCATAGTTGACGCCATCCCCCATGAGCTCGTCGCGGATGTGGCAGTCAATGCACACCATCCCCTTGGTATGGTGGATATCTTCGGCAATCTTGAGATAGAAGCGGTCGCCGGCCAGCCGTTGCGACGACTGCTGCCCCTGTTCGTAGGGCGTGCCGTAGCCCTCCGATTCGAATATGCCGACGTAGGACAAGCCAATGCGGCCGGAACGGTTGTGACAGCGGATGCAATTCTCCTCGGGCACCTGCTTGACCACCTGGGGGTGCGGCCGTTTGGGCTTGCCCTCCTCCTGGGCGGATGGCGCGCGCTCCGAGGTGACCGTGTTGCGCGGCGTGTCCGGCGGCAGGATATAGTGGCAGGCCGAGCAGCCCCCGCCCTTTTCGTTGA
>WQUH01000056.1 GCA_009782165.1 Pseudomonadota bacterium
ACAGGCCCCGGTGCATCCTTGCGGATTCACAACTCGTCGATCAGACTGCCTACCGGCGCGTATTCGTCGGTATACGGCGGCCAAGTACCGCCGGGATCGGGCAGCCGATGCATCAGCATGGCCTCGAGCGCCGGGTCATCGGGGGCATGAGTGGGAGCATCGCGGCCCGCGGCCAGGAGCATGTTCTGCCACAGCCGGGGCGCTGTGGGGTCGGTGACGGCATAGGCGTGGACAAAGGGGAACTCCATGGCGAAGGTGGCGCGAAAGGTCTTGTACAAACCGCTCGATACGCCTTCAGGCGAGGCCAGCAGGTTGACCAGAATCACCCCCTCGGGCTTTAGAGCTGCGCGAAGCTGGCGAACCGCCTCGATGGTGACCAGGTGAAAGGGAATGGAGTAGTGCGAGTTGAACACGTCGCAGAGGATCACGTCGTAAGGCTGATCCACCTTGCGGAGAAAGGTGCGCGCATCCTCTGCGACGATGCGCAGGCGGGGATGATCGGTCAGGCCGAAGTGGCTGCGGGCGAGTTCGGTGATGCCGGGATCGAGTTCGACCACGTCAACCTGAAGGTCGGGATAGTGCGCCAGGGCGTATTTTGGGAAGGAATAGCCGCCGCCGCCCAGCACCAGCATGCGCCGCGCCTTGGGCCGATAGTATTCGAACAGACGGAAAAAACGGGTGTAGGGCAAGGCCAGCTCCACGGGGTCATCGAGGTACATGGCCGATTGCCGCCCCTGCGGCCCGGTGACCATCTCACGGGTGAGCCGGCCGCTGCCCTCTTCCCGGCCGGTATAGACCAGAACCCGGTTGTACGGGGTGTCGCGATCGAAAAAACCCGACTGGGCCAGCCACAGATCCTGCTGGCGGAAGAGATACAGAAGCAAAAGGAAGAAGGCAATCGAAACGGCCGGCGCCAGCCTGACTTCGGGATCGGCCATCCAGGAGGCCAGAGCCAGCATGGCGGCGGTGATGAACAGGATGGCGGTGCTGCCCGCCCAGGGGATGAGGATGAATCCGGCGAGAAAGGTGCCGACGATGGAGCCGATGCTGGAAACCGCATAGAGCTTGCCGGCGATGCGACCGCCGTGCTCGCGGTCGTGCAGGCAGAGGCGGACGGCGAACGGCGGCGCCATGCCCAGCAGGACCGCCGCCGGGGCGAACAGGACAATGGTGGCGACAATGGCCAGGCTGTGCAGGCCGCCGGTGTTCTGGAGCGCCTCGAGAATCCAGGTTTTGGAGAGGCCGATGGCGGCGGTGGCCCAGGCGGCAAGGAGCACGATCCGGCCGAGCAGGCGAGGCTGCGGATGCCGGTCCGCCAGCATGCCGCCCCACCAAGCCCCAAGGCTGAGACTGGCCATGATGACGCCGATCAGGCTGGTCCAGACGACCAGCGAGGTTCCGAGAAAGGGGGCGAGGATGCGCGAGCCGGTCAATTCGATGATCATCAGGCCCGCGCCGCAGAGAAAGATGCAGCAGTGAAGCATGGGGCGGTTCCTCGCATGGGGAGAAAGCAACCGGGTACGGCGCACCGGGATGGCCTCGGATGGCAACCGACGACCAATGGGCACAAGTACCGGAGATCGGTTCATTTATCCAGCAAAAAAAGGACCGGCCGCGCCGGGCCGCCCTGGAATTCGTTGGCACACATATCACGCAAAAACGGGCAGGTGTCGGAAACCCTTGTGCGCGGCCGGAAACTCTGGCAGGATAATAAATCCTCCAAGTCGCGTCTGATCCGCAAAGACTGTGGGCAAGATGCGCCGGCCGGGCCATGCCGCGGAAGTCGGACGAGGCCGCGAGCGTATGCTGAGCCTTGAAGATGAATCCCCATGCAAGCGAGGAATAACGCTATGACTGCCAAACTCTGTGCTGCGGCGCTGTCGTGCTCTCTGTTTCTTGCCGCCTGTCCGGCCCAAGCCGCCGGCAGCGATACCATCACGCCGAAAATTGGTATGGGGAAGAATGCGGCCGCGACAACCGACGATCCCTTCGCCATCTTTCGCGCCAAGGTCGACTGGATCAACTCCGGCCACCTGTCGGGCGGCGCAAAAACAAACATGACTCGCGGCATGGCAACCAGCGCGCCCGGCGGCACGGTGCCCAGCGTTGCGTTTCCTCAGCAGGCGGCCGATGCCATCAAGAATATGGACATCGAGGCGCAGGCCAAGTCCATGAAGGATGCCGGCATCAGCGACACCCAGGTCGAGCAGTTCAAGCAGCAGATGGAGAACCTGAAAAAGCAGGTTCAGGGCGGCACGACATCCGCCGTCACGAGCAGCGCACGGAACACCGGCTTTCCACAACAGAGCTTCATCACCCAGACCCCGCTCAACAGCCTGCCGGACAACGACGGCATGAAGTACAACCAAAACGACCAGGAGGCCACCGGCAAGTGGGCCATAGGCGTGGCCGGCGACATGGCGACCGCCGTCTTTTTCGACAGCGTCAGCCCGGGGCTGTTGAAGGCGGCCGGGGCGGCGGTTTCCGCCTACCCCCATCCGCTGGTGCTGAACAACTACGCC
>WQUH01000057.1 GCA_009782165.1 Pseudomonadota bacterium
GCAATGGCGGCGTGGCCCTGCCGGGCCGCGTCCATGAGTTCGACGATGGCATCGGCGCAGAAATCGACCGCGGCCCGGCCTGCCTGCTCCTTGGCAACGGTTTTCCTGCCGCGCCGCAGTTGTTCGCTGTCCAGCAGCAGGCCGGTCAGCGGCGGCACGGTCCGGCCCGCGAGCGCGAGCGGTTGCGCCCTGGCCGGGTCGGCGGCCCGAACGGGCTGAAAGACGATGTCGTCTTTGAAGACAAAGGCATCCTCGCGGCGGCCGAACAGGGCATTGATGGCCCGCACCATGGCCGGGGTGGCCCGGTGGTTGACCCCCATGGTGGTCCGATGGTCCGGGGCGGTGGCCCGGCGGGCCTGGATATAGGTGAAGATGTCGGCGCCGCGAAACGAATAGATGGCCTGCTTGGGGTCGCCGATGAGCAACAGGACGCCGGCGCGGCGATAGATGCGGGAGAAGATCCGGTACTGGATGGGGTCGGTATCCTGGAACTCGTCGATCAGGGCGGCGGGATAGCGCGAGACCAGGCGGTCGGCCAGACGCGGCCCGCTGCCGGGCCGTTCCAGGGCGGCGGCCAGGCGGGTCAGCATGTCGTCGTAGGCCAGCCAGCCCTGGGCCTGCTTGCGGCGGTCGAGCTCGGTGGCGAGAAAGTGCCGGGCCTGATGGAGCACCTGGATGGCGCGCATCTGTTGCAGGCGGTCGTGGACCGTAAACCACTGGCCGAACAGGGTGAAAAACGGGTGTTCGGGCGGCGCGCTGCGGGCCTTGAGGTGCTGGGCCATGGTCGAGGCGGCGAGCCGGTCGATGCCGGCGGGCAGCAGGTAAGGCGGCTTGGGCTGCTCGGCCAGCCGGTCCATCCCCTCGATCAGCTTTGCCACCTGATCGGCGCGATAGGCGTTTTCATTGCGCTTGAGGCCGGGATCGTCCATCAGGATGGCGGCAACCCGCTGCCGCGCCGTGCGCCAGGTTGCGCACAGCCCGGCAAACAACCGGCCGTCTTCCTCTGCCAGCGCCGCAAGCTCCGCCTCGTCGATCTCGGGAATCAGGTCGCAGTCCATGGCCGTGGCCGCTTTCCCCAGGGCCCTGAGCAGCCCGGCCGGCTCGGTCCAGGCGGCGGCGGCCCAGGCCGCTTCCCGGTCGCTGGCCGGGTAGAACCGGTTGCGCCAGAAATCCTCGATCACCTGGAGCCGCAGCTCATCCTCGCTGGCGAGCAGTTCGGCCTCGAAGGGCATGGCCGACTCGAAGGCGTGCTCCTGGAGGACGCGCTGGCAGAAGGAGTGGATGGTGTGGATGGCGGCTTCGTCCAGCCGCGTCAGGGCGTCGGCGAGCCGCTGCCGGGCCGGCGCCGCCGGGGTGGCGGCCAGCAGGTCCGCCAGCAGCGGGTCAATGGCCGTATCCCGGTGGTCCAGGTGATCGAGGGCCTGGCGCAGCCGTTGCCGGATGCGGTCGCGCAGTTCGGCGGTGGCCGCCCGGGTGAAGGTGAGCACCAGGATCTGGTCGATGGCCAGTCCCCGTTCGAGCAGCAGCCGGAGGAACAGCAGGGTCAGGGTGTAGGTCTTGCCGGTGCCGGCGCTGGCCTCCAGCAGACGCCAGCCGTCCAGGGGCAGGGCGAGCGGTTCAAGCGGCCGCACAGTCGTCCTCCAGATGGGTCAGGATCGGGTCGTAGAGGGCGGCAAGGGTGATGAAGTCCGGGGAGGCGGCGAAATGTTCCCCTGGGAAGCACAGGCGGCAGGCCGGGTCGCTGCCCTCGCCGTCGCGGTTGAAGCCGTCTTCCCAGACCCGGCGCGCCGCCTCGGACGGGTCTTTTTCCCGGCGCAGCGCCTCGGTCCAGGCCAGGCTGGTCTCGGGAAAAAAGGGCAGGGGCGCGGACAGCCCCTGCCAGTAGCGATCGAGCAGCGTCCGCAGGTGGAGCGCCGCATCCGCCACCGGCCCCAGGATGATGCGCTGGACCGGGTTGTCCGCCTGGTCCGGGTCGCGGGCCAGATGCACCGAGACCGGCGTCAGGCCGTCCGGCGGCTGGAGGTTGAGGATCAGGTGCCAGACCCAGAGGGCGATCAGGTCGGCGCCCCTGAAGGCGGCGGTCCGCCAGGTGACCCGCCCGGCGGCGCAGCAGTCGGTCAGCCGGCCAACGAGCCGGAACGGGCCGATGCTCCGGTCGATGGCCGCCGGCTCGCGGGGCTGGGCGAGCAAGGGGCGGAGCTGGTCGGCGAACGGAGCGCCGACAGCGTTGATTCCGGCAAACTCGGCCTGGCCGAAGCCGTTGCGGGGCAGGGCGCCGCTGGTTTCCATCCCGCGATAGATGTGCTCCGCCGGCATTCCGGCCAGCAAGCCGGTCACCGTGGCCTGGCGCAGCAGGTAGTGGTCCAGCCGGTCGAGGGCAAAGGGTTCGCTGGCGGCGGTTTCGGTTCTGTGGTCGCGCAGGCGCAGACCGAGCATCCGTTCCAGAAAAAAACGGGCCGGATGACGCCAGAACCGGACCAGTTCATCGGCATCGACGGTGCGCCAATCGTCGGGAGGCGG
>WQUH01000058.1 GCA_009782165.1 Pseudomonadota bacterium
CCGGGCTAGGCGAATTCGATGCGCCCGCCCTCGAAGAGATGAATGTGGACGCGCTCCAGCCCCAGAACGATCTGGACAACTTTTTCGCCGATGATGCACCGGGCGAGCCGCTGCCGCTCCCCGCGGCAGAGGCCGAGGAAGACGAACAGGATTTTGCCGAGGATGACGAACTCCACGCGGTCGCCCTCGAAGTCGACGAGATGGAATTGAACGCGCCGCAGCCCCAGAACGATCTGGACAACTTTTTCGCCGATGATGCACCGGCCGGGCCCGCAACGCTCCCCGCCGCCGCAGAGGCCGAGGCAGCGGCACAGGATTTTGCCGGGGCTGGCAATTTCGACGCGGTCGCCTTCGAGGCCGAAGCAATGGATATGGACGCGCCAGCAACCCAGCACAACCTGGACCGTTTTTTTGCCGAAAACAACGGGGAGCAGGGCAAGTCAGCAACGGCCCCCGCGCCGGAATCCGAAGAAACCGAAGGCGCTCGCAACAACAACCAGGCGAACGAGCCGCAACCCGCTCTGGCCGATAGCGCAGAGGGGTATGGCTTCCCCGATGATGACGAGATCGAGTCCTTGAATTTCACGCCCATCGATGAGATTGAAGAAAAGCTCAACCTCTTCTTCGGCGGCGATGACGAGGAAAAGATCGAGGACATCGACTCCCCCACAGGATCGGTGGAAGACTCCCTGGGGCTGGAAAGGCTTCTTGGCGTGAACGCACCGGTGGAGGAGGATGACATCGAAACGAAACAGATCGCAACCGCTCCCCCTGAAGTCGACGAACTGACCAGGGCGCTGGAAGCCACCCTTGACCAGCCGCCGGCGCCAACATTCAAGTTTTATCCTCGCAGCCAGAATATGCAAGCCACCCTCGATCATCAGTCGCCGCCTGCGGCGGCACCAGCGGCAGCAGCGGTAGCGGCGGAGGTCAACTCGGCAAAAGTTCAGCTTGCCACCCTCGGCGCCTTGCTGCCACAGGTGGTCCGTACGCCTTCCCGCGACAACCTCGCTCAATCGGCCGCCATCATCGCCAATCTCAAACAGGCGAAGCTGTCGCCGACCCGGCAGGCCCTGACCCAACTGCTCGAATCGACCCTGACCCTGTTGGTCCGGCTGCCTGCCAAGGAACAGGAGGCCACCGAACAACTGGTCAGCTCTTTGTATGAGCAACTGCTGGCCGACCGCGACCAGGCCGATGTCCTGCCCGAAGCCGTAAGCCGCTTCACCGCCTGGCTGGGCGGCAGGGTCGTGCCAATTGTGCCTGCTGCCAGCAAGCAACAGCCTGAGTTGCCGGCCGACTACACCACCAAGGAACTGTACATCGAGCTGGCCGAGCTCCGCACCACCGTGCGCGAGGAATTCGCCAAATTGCAGCACGAGATGCGGCACCACAGATAAGCCGCGCAGACGCATGGCATGCAAGGGGGCCGGAGCTTTCCGGCCCCCTTTTTTTATTTGCGCGGATCGAAGGCCTCCCTGAGGGCCTCGCCGATAAAAATGAGCAGGACCAGGGCGCCGACCAGGACCGCGAAGGTGGATAGCGACAGCCACCAGGCCTCGATGTTGGCCTTGCCCTGGGCCAGCAACTCGCCGAGACTCGGGGTCGAAGGCGGCACTCCCAGCCCCAGGAAATCGAGACTGGTCAAGGCCAGGATCGCCCCGGACATGCGGAAGGGGAGAAAGGTGATGACAGGGGTCATGCTGTTGGGGAGCAGGTGCCGGACCATGATGGTCAGGTTGCCGACCCCCAGGGCCTTGGCCGCCTTGACATACTCCATGTTCCGTCCTTTGAGGAACTCGGCCCGCACATAGTCGGACAGGCCCATCCAGCCGAACATGGAGAGGAGGATGAGCAGCAGCAGCATGCTCGGCTTGAAGATGGAAGCAAAGATGATCAGGAGATAGAGCTCGGGCATGGAACCCCACAGCTCGATGAACCGCTGGCAGATCAGATCGATGCGGCCGCCGAAATACCCCTGCACGGCGCCGGCGGCAATGCCCAGCAGCGTGCCCACCGCGGTCAGGGCGGCGCCGAAGAGGACGCTCAGCCTGAATCCGTACAGCAATCTGGCCAGCACATCGCGGCCGCGGTCATCGGTGCCGAGGAAGTTTTCCCGGCTGGGCGGCGCCGGCATCGGCCGGTTCAGGCTCTGGTTGATCGAGTTGAAGCTGTGCGGGTTGAGCGGAAAGATGACGAAATTATCGCCCTTGGTCAGCCGCTCGCGGATGTACGGGTCGCGGTAATCGGTTTCGGTCTCGAAATCGCCGCCGAACGCCGTTTCCGGATACATCCGCCACAGGGGGAAGTAGTACTGGCCTTCGTAGCGGATCAGCAGAGGTTTGTCGTTGCTCAGCACTTCGGCAAAGAGACTGAGGCCGAACAACACCGTAAAGATGATCAGCGAGTACAGGCCGCGCCGGTTCCGTCTGAACCGGATCCAGCGTTTGCGCCCGAGACTGGTTGGCCGCTCCTGTGCCGGTTCCATGCCTTATCGCCTGCCTTCGAAGCTGA
>WQUH01000059.1 GCA_009782165.1 Pseudomonadota bacterium
GGTCGATATCCGCCGGCGGCTTGTCCAGCAGCAGATCGCGCATCACCCCGCCGGACAGGTAGAGTTCTCCCCCCATCTCCGCCCGCACCGCGGCCAGCGCCGCCCGCAGCCAGTCCGGCAGCAGGGCCAGCACCTGCCGGGCGCTGATCTGCTGGATTGCTTTGGTCATGTCCTTGTATTGTTCATTTCAGGATGTCGTTACTCTCGCTGCAACATTACCGCCAACTGTCTTCTTTTATCCGGGATGGCCGTTCAAAACCCCATCGGGAGTGACTGAGCCGCGCAGCCAAGGCGGCGGAACAGGCAGTGGCGCATTGAAAATGGCATCACATGCGCCAGGCGGCGAAGGCGCTGTCCGGCAGGGGCTCGAAGCACCCCAGTTCGCTGCCGGTTTCCCGGTCGATCCGCACCTCGGCCTCCGTGATTGCGCCTGCCTCCTTCTTCCCGAAACGGACCACCAGCCCGGCCGCCTGCCGGATGATCGCCGCCTCCCGGCCGCTGCCGGCGAGCTTGTCCTGGGCGTGGCGCAGCAAGCCGAGCGGACCGGGCCGCGTGGGCATGTGCAGCAGCCAGTCGTCCGGGCCGCGCATGGCCAGCAGCCGGTCGTTTTCCCGTTCGTCCCGGCCGACAATGAACCAGATGTCGTCGTCCAGTTTGAAGTGGCGGCCCAGGGTCAGCAGGCGCACATCGTCCACGGCCCGCTGGCCGTCGCCGGCAAAAAGCCCCTGGTAGAAATGTTTGATCCGCGCCGCCAGGTTGGGATCGGTCAGCAGGCAGCCGCCAGCCGGAGTGGGATAGTCGGCGATGCCCAGCCGGGCCGCCAGTTGCTTCTGGGCCTTGCGGCCCCGGCCCGAAAAGGCGTAGAGCGCATCCCGGTCCACCAGCCCGGTCAGTTCCGCCTGGGTCGGCGGCATCAGCCGGGCGCAGAGCGGCCGCAGCAGCAGGCCGGTGCAGCCGGAATCCCGCTCGATCACCCGCAGGGTGTCGCGCCGCTGGGACATCGGCCGCTGCCCCAGCACCTCGCCGGTGAGGAGAAAGGAGGCGCCGTAGGCGGGCATCAGTTCACGCGCCCTGGTCAGCATCAGGATCTTGCAGTCGATGCACGGGTTGAAATGCTTGCCGAAGCCGTGGGCAGGGTTGTCCAGCAGGCGCAGGTAGCCTGCGCTGATGTCGATCACCTCGACCGCCAGACCGTACTGGCGCCGCATGGCGTCGATATATTCGCTTTTTTTTGCCAGCAGATCGTGATCGAAAAACGGGGTGACGAACTTGAGCGCCGTCACCCGGACCCCCTGATCGGCCACCACCCGGCAGGCCAGAATCGAATCCAGGCCGCCGGAAAACAGGCCCAAGGCCGCCCG
The DNA here is from genome assembly GCA_009782165.1 of Pseudomonadota bacterium. Taxonomy (GTDB): domain Bacteria; phylum Desulfobacterota; class Desulfobulbia; order Desulfobulbales; family Desulfobulbaceae; genus Desulfobulbus. The sequence goes on from WQUH01000059.1 coordinate 1,362, forward strand.
TTCGTTCATGGCGCGCCCTTTTTGTGTTTGCGTTCGATCAGCTCGCCGGCAAAGGCCAGGGTCTGGGCGGTGGGATGGTCGCCGCCCAGCATCCGCGCCAGTTCGGCGATGCGCTCCTCCCGGCTCAGGGGGTTGATCACGGTCCGGGTCCGCCCTGCCTCGACCTGTTTGGCCACCTGGCAGTGCAGATCGGCGCAGGCGGCGATCTGCGGCAGGTGGGTGATGCACAGCACCTGGTGATGGCCGGCCAGCTCGACGATCTTTTCTGCCACCGCCTCGGCCGCCTGACCGCCGATGCCGGCATCGACCTCGTCGAAAATCACCGTGTCGACCTGATCCCGCCGGGCCAGCAGACACTTCATCGCCAGCATCAGCCGCGACAGCTCGCCGCCGGAGACGATCCTGACCAGCGGTTTCGGCGGCTCGCCGGGGTTGGCGGAAAACAGGAACTCCACCGCATCGCCGCCGGTGGCCTGCATGGCGGTCATGTCCACGGTCGCGGGCGCGGTTATCGCCACCCGGAACACTGCCTGGGCAAAACTAAGGGTGGCCAGCTCGCGCTCCATGCCCTGGGCAAGTTTCCGCGCGGCTTCCCCGCGGGCCCGGCTCAACTCGGCGGCCAGGCGCAGGGCCGCCTCCGCCGCCTCCGCCAGCCGCTGGCCGGCGCGGCCGATCTCCTCCTCCAGACTGTCCAGCAGGGCCAGGCCGGCCTCGGCCCGGTCGGCAAAGGCGAGCACATCTTCCAGGGTCGGGCCGTACTTGCGCTGCAACTGCCGCAGGTCGGCGAGCCGCCCGGAGATGGCATCGAGCCGGGAAGGGTCCGCGGACAGCCTGTCCAGGTACTTCTGCACGCTGTCGGCCAGATCCTCCAACTCGTAGCCGGCGGAGGCGATCCGGTCGGCCAGGGGGCCCAGGCTGCGGTCCAGGGCCGCGGCCTGCTCCAGGTTTTTTCTGATCTCGGTCAGCTCGCCGCTGGCCAGATCCGCCAGCCGCCGTCCGGCGCTCCCGGCCAGGCGCTGGAGCGCATCGGCGCTCTTGAGCTGGTCGCGCTCCTGAACAAGGCGCTCGTCTTCCCCGGCCACGGGTTGCACCTTGCGGATCTCCTCCAACTGGAAGCGGAGGAAATCGCGCTGCTGCTCCTTGTCCCGCTC
>WQUH01000060.1 GCA_009782165.1 Pseudomonadota bacterium
CGGTCCGGTCAAATCATAGTTTTGCAGTTTTCAAATCAATCGTCAACTTGTATTCCGCGGGATCCTCGCCCTGCTTGATGGTAAAGCCCAGTTTTTTGCCCAGGGCGATCATGTGGCGGTTTTCCGCCAGCACCGTGCCCCAGACTACCTCCATGCCGCGCTCCCGCGCGATTTCCAGGCATTGCAGCAGCAGTTTCGCGCCGATCTCCTTACCCTGCCACGGGTCGCCGACGAGGACGGAAAACTCGCCGCGCCGGCCGTCGGGCTCGCCAACGATGTTGGCCACGCCGAGCATCCGCTCGACGCCGTCTTCGCTGTCGTTCAAGGCGACAAAGGCAATCTCCCGGTCGTAGTCCACCTGGGTGAAGCGGGCGAGGATCTCGGGCGAGAGGGTTTTGACCACGCTGAAAAAACGGTAGTAGATGCTGGTGGGGGTGAGCGAATTGAACAGGTCGACAAAGAGCGGCGCGTCCTCGGGCTTGATCGGCCGGATGAACAGCGGCATCTGCATGTCGGTGAAATCGTGCCGTTCCAGGTGCTGGGGATAGGGGCTGATCACCAGGTGGAGGTTGTTGGTGTGCTCTTCGACCCGGCGGATCAGGATGCGGGCGTCGACCGCGCAGGGTTCGCCGTTTTTGATCAGGATCGGGTTGATGTCCATCTCGGCGATTTCAGGGAAATCGATCACCAGTTGCGACAGCCGCACCAGGATCTCCTCCAGCTTTTCCAGATCGGCCGGCGGCGTGTTGCGGTTGCCCCCGAGCAGCGGCAGGATGCGGGTTTCCTCCATCATCCGCCGGGCCAGCAGCCGGTTGAGCGGCGGCAGCCCCAGGGCCTTGTCGCCGAGCAGTTCGGCATAGACGCCGCCGGAACCGAAACAGAGGACCGGCCCGAAGTTGTCGTCGGTGGTGCTGCCGACCAAAAGCTCGAAGTCGGCGCCGGCGATATAGGGCTGGATCGCCACCCCGGCGATCCGCGCCTCGGGCTTGTACGCCCTGGCGCCGACGACGATCCGCTCAAAGGCGGCGCGGATGTCCGCTTCGTTGCGCAGGTCGAGATGCACCCCGCCCGCGTCGGATTTGTGGGTGATGTCCGGCGAGACCAGTTTCATGGCCAGCGGCATCTCCAGGCCCTCGGCCAGGGCCACCGCCTCGTCGGCCGTGGCGGCCAGCAGGGTCGGATTCACCGGAATGCCGTAGGCGGACAGGAGCTCCTTGCTCTGGATCTCCGAGAGCATCTCGGTTGCCTGTTCGGTCTCCTGGCCCAGACATTCGTAGATGGTGCGGAAGACCTGGTCCCGGTTGAAATAGAGTTCGTCGGGGAGCTTGGGCGGGGCCTGGGCGAGCAGCTCCAGGTTTCTGGTATACTCGACCAGGTAGAGAAAGGCGCGCACCGCCCGCTCCGGGGTCTCGTAGGTGGGGATGTCCGCCCGGTTGAGGATGTCGACCGCCGCTGCGATCCGCCGGCCGCCCATCCAGGAGGCGAAGACCGGCACGCGCTTGCGCCGCGTCAGTTTGACCAGTTGAGCGGCGACATCTTCCGGCGCGGTCAGATCCTGGGGAACCATGATCACCAGGATGCCGTCGAAATCCCTGCTGGCCAGACAGAGCTCGAACACCGAGGTAAAGCGTTCCACCGTGGCGTTGCCGAGGATATCGATGGGATTGCCCCGGCTCCAGTAGGGCGGCAGGATCTCGCCCAGCCCGGCCATGATTTCGTCGCTCAGCGGCGCCGGTTCCAGGCCGTAGGCGGCCAGGGTATCGACCGCCATCACCCCCGGCCCGCCGCCGTTGGTGATGATGGCCAGCCGCGTGCCCGCGGGCCGGGGCTGCTTGGCCATCAGTTCGGCGCAGTCGAACAGACGGGCCAGCGAAGGCACCCGCACGATGCCCGCCCGCTTGAAGGCCGCATCGTACACCGCATCCTCGCCGGCCATCGCGCCGATATGGGTCGAGGCGGCATGGGCGCCGGCCTTGCTTCTGCCGGCCTTGAGGACGATGATCGGCTTGATCCGCGACACCGCCCGGGCCGCGCTCATGAATTTGCGCGGGTTGGTCAGGTTTTCCATGTAGAGCAGGATGGCCTTGACCGTGCCGTCGTTGCCCAGATAGTCGATCAGATCGCCGAAATCGACATCCAGCATGGAGCCGATGGAGACGAAATGGCTGAACCCCATGTTTTCTTCGGCGGCCCGGTCGAGGATCGCCGCGCAGATGGCGCCGCTCTGGGAAATCACCGCCAGGCTGCCGGTGGCCGGCATGTCGCCGGCAAAGGTGGCGTTTAACTTTTTAGCCGGCCGGATGACCCCCATGCAGTTGGGGCCGATGATGCGCATGCCGGAGCCTTCGGCCGCGCCCTGGATCTGCTCTTCGATGAAGGCGCCTTCCTCGCCCAGTTCCTTGCCGCCGGCGGAGATGATGATCACCCCGCGCGTGCCGGCCCGCACGCATTGGCGGACAATCTCCGGCGCGGTGGCGATGGGGGTGGCGATGATCGCCATTTCCGGGGGCGG
>WQUH01000061.1 GCA_009782165.1 Pseudomonadota bacterium
ACATGCAGGGTGTTGATATTCATTGGCAGGAGACGATAAGACGGAAAACGATCAGGTCAAGATTTTGGCGCGCAGGCGAACGTGTTTATTGGCACCCACAAAAAAACCCCTTGCCGGGCTCGGCAAGGGGTTGGTCGATACACCACAAAACGCGGTTACCGGATCAGCCGCAGGTGCCTCCACCGCAGGAACCGGCGCTGCAACTGCTGCCGCCGCCAAGCGGGTTGGCGGAGGTGATGGAAAAACCGGAACGGTAGCCGGCGTCGATGAAATCGACCTTGACGGTCCCGCATCGCTGCAGCAGATCTTCATCCACCAGAAATTTCAGACCGCCTTCCTCAAATGCCTTGTCGCTCTCTTTTGGCTCATCCAGAGCCAAGCCCAGTGAGGGGCCGCTTCACCCACCCTGCATCAGAGCAACGCGAATCGCGGAGCTGATTTTATTCTGCTCCAGATAGGCCACCAGATTGCTGACAGCCAGAGCTGTGATTTCAAACATTCATGCCTCCTTGAGTTGTCATGTCCCTTCCCGTCGAGAAGGAAGTAAAATGGTCATGGCTGCAAGAGTAAAGCGCAATCGGCTTCACGTCAACCCCGATACCGCGAAAGAAGTTGGCCCTGGGGAAAAGATGGGGGCGCGGCCGCGTTGTTGCGGCAGACGATTTACGCAAGCGGGTGGGACAATGTGGGAAAAGCTGTTTCGCCCCTGGCCGGGGCGGAAAAAGATTGTCAAAGGGCGGGCGGCCTTCTACAATCACAACTTTACGATTTTGAGAATATGACGGCTGAACAAATTTTACATGCGGGAACAGTATGCAGAAAAAATTACTCATATCGACGGGCGGCGGCGACGCTCCGGGTTTGAACGCGGTGATCTTCGCCGTGGTCAACGCGGCGGCCAGGAAGGGGTGGGAGATCTACGGCAGCAGATCCGGCTATGGCGGGCTTATCGACCGGGATGCCCTGGTCCGGCTGATGCCGGAGGATGTGGAGGGCATCCTGTCGCAGGGCGGCACCATCTTAGGCTCCACCAACCGGGGCAACCCGTTCGCCAAACCGGTGGAGAACCTGGCGGGCGAGGTGCAGATTGTCGATATATCCGATAAAATTCTGTCAAACTTCAACCGGATGGGTTTTTCCTGCCACATCGCGGTGGGCGGCGACGGCAGCCTGGAAATCGCCCATCGGTTCGCCCAGAAGGGGATGCCGGTGATCGGCGTGCCCAAGACCATCGACAACGATCTGGAGGCAACGGACCGGACCTTCGGCTTCGACACCGCCGTCTCGACCGCCACCGACGCCATCGACAAATTGCATTCCACCGCCAAATCCCACGACCGGGTGATGGTGGTCGAGGTCATGGGGCGCGATTCGGGCTGGATTGCGCTGTATTCCGGGATTTCCGGCGGCGCCGATGTGATCCTCGTCCCGGAGATCCCCTTCAAGCTCGATGCGATTTGCGCCAAGATCAGCGACAACGAACTGCACGACAAACACTACTCGATCGTGGTGGTGGCCGAAGGCGCGCGGGCCGAGGACGGCGAGGTGATCAACAAGGGACAGGGCGCGCTCGGCCGTTCCGAGGTGGTGCTCGGCGGGATCGGCGAGTGGGTGGCCAAACAGATCCAGCAGCGGCTGGGCAAGGATACCCGTTCGCTGGTGCTCGGCCACCTGCAGCGGGGCGGTTCGCCCACCACCTTTGACCGCCTGCTGGCCCTGCGGTTCGGCGCGGCGGCGGTCCGCATGGCCGAGGCCGGCATTTTCGACCACATGGTGGCCTGGGTGCCGCCGAACATGACCGCGGTGCCCATCGCCGAGGCGATCCGGCGGCGGAAAAAGATCGACCTGGAGGGCGACAAGGTGCAGACCGCGCGCGACATCGGCATCTGCCTGGGCGACTGACCCCGCCCGCCGCATGGCCACGGCCGATACGCTGCTCGCCATCTACCACCGCCTGCTGGCCCATTTCGGGCCGCAGCGCTGGTGGCCGGCGGAAACGCCCTTCGAGGTGATGGTGGGGGCGATCCTCACCCAGAATACCGCCTGGAAAAACGTCGAGCGGGCGCTCGCCAATCTCAAGGGGGCAGGGGTGATGTCGCTGACGGCGATGTCCGATCTGCCCGCCGCGCTCCTGGCCGCGTATATCCGGCCGGCCGGCTACTACAACATCAAGGCCGGCCGGCTTCACAACCTCCTGCACTGCATCACCGACCAGTACGGCGACGATCTGGCGGCCTTTCTCGCCCAGCCGCTGCCGCGCCTGCGCGAGCAGTTGCTCGCGGTCAAGGGGATCGGCCGGGAAACCGCCGATTCCATCCTGCTGTATGCCGCCGGCCAGCCGATCTTCGTGGTCGATGCCTACACCCACCGGGTGCTGACGCGCCATCAGGTGATCGACGAGGACTGCGATTACGACGCCATCCAGGAACTGTTCATGGACAACCTGGAGTGCGACGCGCAGCTCTACAACGAGTACCATGCCCTGCTGGTCCGGGTCGGCAACGG
>WQUH01000062.1 GCA_009782165.1 Pseudomonadota bacterium
GTTTCGGCGCGCCTGCCCGCAGGCCGTGTGCCCCACCCTGGTGACCGGGGTCGGGCCGGTGGAGGCGGCGGTGAGCCTGACCGCCTTTTTGGCCGCCACCTCCTTGCCGTTGACCGGCGTGGTCAACTTCGGGGTGGCCGGGGCGTATGTTGCCGGGGATGGCCGGCGCGGGGCGGCTGTTCTCGACATCTGCCTGGCCGAGCGGGAGGTGCTCGCCGATCTGGGCATCTGCGCCAACGAAGAGGTGCGGCCGCTGCGCGGGACCGGGTTCACCATGGTCGATTCCTTTGACCTGGACGCGGACCTGCTGCGTCAGGCGCAGTCGCTGCTGGCCGCTGCCGCTATTCCCTGCCTCAGCGGCGTGTTTGCGACGGTCAGCAGCGCCAGCGGCACCCGCAGACGGGGCGATCTGCTGGCCGAACGGCACCAGGCCCTGTGCGAGAACATGGAGGGCGCCGCAGTGGCGCGGGCCTGCCGGCATTTTGGTTTGCCCCTGCTGGAATTGCGCTGCATTTCCAACCTGGTTGAAGACCGCAACCTGCGCAACTGGCAACTGCGCGATGCCTGTGCCCGCTGCGGCGAAGCGACGGCCCTGGTCGTCAGGGGACTGCGCCATGACTGAACCACTGCCTTTGACCCTCGGTTTTTCCCCCTGCCCCAACGACACCTATATCTTCAACGGCCTGGTCCACGGCCGGGCGGAACTTGGCCGCTGTTGTCTGGCCGGCGTCCATCTGGAGGATGTGGAGACCTTGAACGAATGGGCGATGCAGGGACGGTTGGATGTGACCAAGGTTTCGTTCCACGCCTTTGGCCATGTGCGGGACCGGTATGCGCTGCTCCAGGCGGGAGCGGCCCTGGGACGGGGCTGCGGTCCCTTGCTGATCGCCGGCACGGGCGACAAACCGGCCAACCTTGCCGACTGGCATATCGCCATCCCCGGCGCATACACCACCGCGGCGCTGCTGCTGCGGCTGTACCGGCCGGATTGCCGGCAACTGACGGTCATGCGGTTTGACCGGATCATCGACGCCCTTGCCGCAGGGAAGGTGGACGGCGGCGTGATCATCCACGAGAGCCGGTTCACCTACCAGAGCCTGGGCCTGCACTGCATCCGCGACCTCGGCCAGTGGTGGGAAGAGACCACCGGCCTGCCCATTCCCCTTGGCTGCATCGCGGCGAAGAAAACCCTGCCGCCGCCCGTCCGCGCGGAGATCGATGGGGCGATTGCGGCCAGCATCCGCTGGGCCGATGCCCATCCCGGCGAGGGATGGGACTACATCAGGGCGCATGCCCAGGAAATGGACCCGCAGGTGATGCGCGACCATATCGGCCTCTATGTCAACGACTTTTCCAGAAACCTCGGGGAAGAGGGGCTGGACGCGGTACGGCAACTGCTGCGCCGGGGCGCCGAAGCCGGCCTCTTCCCCGCCGTTGCCGACGACCCATGATCGGCCATCCTGACCAGGCGGCCTGCCCTGTCTGGGGCTGCGTGCTGATCGGCGGCAAAAGCAGCCGCATGGGGCGGCCCAAACATCTCCTGCGCCAGGAAGGCCAAACCTGGATCGAACGGACGGTTGCCCTGCTGCGTCTTCGCACGGAACAGGTGATCGTCGCCGGCGCCGGCGTGCTCCCCCCTTCCCTGGCCGGAATGCCATGCGTGGACGATGTCCCCGGCCTCGGAGGGCCGCTGGCCGGCATCCTGTCGGCGTTCCGGCACTATCCCGATGTTTCCTGGCTGATGGCGGCCTGCGACCTGCCGGACCTGGAGCCAGACGCCCTGCAATGGCTGCTCGACAGCCGCGCCCCCGGCGTGGTCGCGGTCCTGCCCGACCTGGCGGACGATGGCCGGGTGGAACCGCTGCTGGCCTACTATGACCGGCAGTGCCGGCCGCTCCTGGAAACCATGGCCGCCACCGGGCAGAGGCGGATGCAGTGGCTGCGGCAGGCGTCCGGAGTCATCACCCCGCAGCCGCCCGCCACGCTGCGGCCGTCGTGGCGCAACGTCAACACCCCCCAGGAACTTGGCGACCTCGCCCCTTAACGCAAGGGCATGCGGCAGGGATGAGCGGCCGGCATCGAGCGATCCGGGAGTTGGAACCATGCGGGTCACAGGCATGCCAATCCCTTTGCCGACAACCTGCAAACACAAGTCAGGCGTTCACTGAGGTACGTTAAATGGCATTCGATATGTATGCAGGCGGCCAGCACGAAAGCATCGGCCACCACGAAGAATTTCTCTTTGGCCTGGCGCAAGAAAATGAGTCCCGCTATCCTGAACTCGTGGCCATTTGGCAGACCTTGTATGCCGGGCCACGCATATCATCCGCTCAGGCAGGCGCACTTGTCCACGAACTTATTGAACTGCTCTCGTCAAATGGCGGCCTCGCGAACAAGTCGTTGGCCAATCTGGTCGTGCGTCTTTTGCCGTTTTTCAGCATGGCCTATCGCGCCCGGCAGGAAATCAGGTGCAGCAGCGACTGAGGCGTCTGACAGGTCATTCAA
>WQUH01000063.1 GCA_009782165.1 Pseudomonadota bacterium
GGCAAGGCGCAGGGTGGTGGTGATGCCCTTGAGGTTGGGCAGGATCAGGTCGCTGCCGTTGTTGTTGCAGGCAAAGCCGATGACCTCGCCCAGGATGGCCGCGCCCCGCTTCCTGGCGGCCTCGTACTCTTCCAGCAGGACGGCCCCGCCGCCCTCGCCGATCACCAGGCCGTCGCGGTTTTTGTCAAAGGGCCTGGGGGTGCGGGTGGGGTGGTCGTTGTAGCCGACCGAGCAGGCAAGGAGGTTGTCGAACACCGCCACCGTGGTGGTGTCGTACTCGTCGGCGCCGCCGCAGAGCATGGCGTCCTGCATCCCGTATTTGATCATCTCGTAGCCGAAGCCGATGGCCTGGCTGCTGGTGGTGCAGGCGGTGGAGGAGGCGATCACCCGGCCGGTGATGCCGAACATCCGGGTGATGTTGACCGCGGTGGTATGGACCATGGAGCGGAGGTAATCGACCGCGCCGATGGAGGAAAATCCGGTGTCCAGGTGCTGGAAAAAGGTCTTGTAGATCTCCCGCTGCACCGTCGGGCTGCCGTGGGTGGAACCAAAGGCGACGCCGAGCCGCCCGGACTCGATGAACTCGCGGGAGAGGCCGGATGCGGCAAGCACGTCCTTGGCCACCTGGCAGGCGTAATAGGCCACCGGCCCCATGGTTTTGCGGTGTGAGCGGCTGAACTCGTAGGCAATGGGATAGTCGACCGTGCCGAACACCCGTGAGTGGACATGGCCGGTCAGGAGGCCGTCGTCGCGCAGGGGTTTGACCCCGGACCGGCCCTGGCGGAGACTGTCGACAATGGCTTCTTTACCGTACCCGATGGGGGTGATGGCGGAGCAGGCGGTGATGACGACGCGGCGGTTCATCGGCGCAATCCGGGCGGCCTACTGGCCACGACCCTGCTGTATCCTCTCCAGGTAGTCGAGGATATCGTTGATCGTCCTGATTTCCATCGCCTTTTCCTTCTCCTCGCGGGTCAGGGAATAGCCGAGGATGCGCTCGATCTTGCCGAGCAGTTCGATGGCGTCGATGCTGTCGAAACCGTGGTCGTCGCGGAGATTGTCGTTTAAGCCCGGTTGCTGGAACTCGAAATCCTGGACAAGGATGGTCAGGATCTTCTCTTGCAGTGCATCTCTGGTCATGGCTGGTCGTCTGGGAACAGGTCGGTATAAATGAAATTTGAAAAAATAGAAGATAGTACCCCCAATCCCCCCAAAAGGAAAAGGAAATCATCCCGGAAAAAACGGCACCTTGGGCAACAGGGCCGGATCACGGTTCCCTGACCGGTTCGTGGAGGAAGCGGTCGAAATGGTACCACTCGCACGGATGGGCGCGCAGGGCGTTTTCCAGCAGGTCGGCGTACTGCTGGGCCGCCTCGGCGATCACCCGCTGCCGCTCCCCTCTGCCGCGGCTTTGGACCCAGATCGGCTCGGAAAAGGCAAGTTTGTAGCGGTTGCGGCCGGTGCGGAAGGCAAAAAAAACAAAAATCGGCGCGCCGGACACCAGGGCGAAGACAAAAGGCGCCTCGGAGACCAGGGCGGCGTGTCCCAGCAGGGTCACCGGCGCCCGGCGCTGGTCCGTGCGCCAGACCATGTCGCCGGTCATGGAGACCAGGCCGCCCTGCCGCAGCATCCGCAGTCCCTCGACCGCCGTGAACGGGGACGCCGCCCCCCGGTCGATCCCGAGGATGGTTCCGCCGGCCTGCCGCAGTTCCTCCTTCTGGGTCCGCTCCACCCCCTCCTTGTCCTTGACGCCCATGTAAAGCAGCAGCGGCGTCTCGTGTCCCCGCCGCATCAGCATCCGGGCCGCCATCTCCCAGTTGCCGAGGTGGGACATGAGCAGCACGGCCCCACCGTGACCGATCCGGGCCTCCAGGGCCTCGGCGCCTTCACGGTCGCATGTCGGCGGGCAACCGTGGTTGGTGAGAAAACGGTCGAAATGGATGGTGGTGAAGTTCTGATACTGGCGAAAGGCGCACCAGCGATGGAACCATCGGCCGCGCTGGGGGAACAGGATGGCATACAGGCGGCAAGACTCCCGCACCTTGGCGGACAGGAGAAAGTAGCCGGCGGCGATGCAGCGCGCCACCCCGGCAAAGAACCAGGGGCCGATCAGGCGCGAGATCCGCACCAGCATGGCATGGGGATCAATGCGCATCATTTGCGGTCCAGACGGAAGAGGCGGCTGCAGATCAGCCGGCAGAAGGTGCTGGAGTTGCGGAGAAAATCCCGCCACGGCCGAAAGTGGCTGACCCGGACGCCCCTGGGCTGATAGACTACCGACACCGGCGCCTCGATAACGGCGATGCCGCGCCGCCGGGCCCGCACCAGCACCTCCACCTCGAACTGGTATCTGCGGGCCGCCACCCCCAGGTCCATGGTTTCGGGCAGCGGGTAGAGGCGAAAGCCGGACTGGGAATCCGCGATCCAGGGCCCGCCGGAGACCCAGACCCAGAAGTTGGAGAATCCCCGGCCAAAACGGCTGGTCCACGGCACATGGCCGC
>WQUH01000064.1 GCA_009782165.1 Pseudomonadota bacterium
TGGATTCAAAGATGCCCAGGATCAGGCCGCCGAAAATGGCGCCGATGGTCGATCCCAGCCCGCCCAGGATGGTGATGACAAAGGCGATCAGGGTAAACTGTCCGCCCAGGGAAGGGAACAGGTAATAGATAGGGATGAACAGACAGCCGGCCGCGCCGACCAGGGCCGCCCCCAGGCCAAAGGTGACCACGCGCATGCGCTTGACGTTGACCCCCATCAACAGGGCCGCATCCAGGTCTTGCGCCGTGGCGCGGATGGATTTGCCCGCATCGGTTTTGGCCAGAAAAAACCACAGGGCAGTGGTGATGACCACCGCCAGGACAAAGGACACGGTCCACGGCACCGACAGCGACAGATCGATGGGGGCATCGTGCCAGAGATCGGAAAGATACCAGGCGCTGGTGCCGTAGCTGACCGGGGTGGAGCGATAGTTGGAGGTGAAGAGAATGGTGGCCAGGTTTGCCAGCACCATGCCGATGCCCACGGTCAGAATCACCTGATTTTCCGGCAGGATGGAATCCACCTTCAGCACCGGGTTGATCAGGAACTTTTGGATGAAGATGCCCAGCACAAACAGGAGCGGGATGGCGATAAAGACGGACAGGTACGGATCGATGCCAAACAGGGTGAACATCCAGAAGGCGATGTACATGCCCACCATCATCAGTTCGCCATGGGCAAGGTTGATGATCTTCATCACGCCCATGATCAGCGTCATGCCGATGCCGATCAGCGCATACAGGCCGCCGAGCAGCACTCCGGCAATGAGCGTTTGTAAAAAACTTTCCATAGTCGTCCTATTTTTCTGGAGAATGAGGGATACACCTGCCGACGCTGTTCAGCCGAAAATAAAAAAACCTCCGATTTCGTGAAGCGCGCTCAGGATCACGAAATCGGAGGCTTCACAAGTATCTGTTCAAGTCACGTCGCCCACATGATGCAAGGGGCTGCGTTACTTCCTGTCTCTCCACCTGGGAATGGGGAAGACATATTTGGTGCTGGCGGCGCTTTCCGGCCAGATGGTCTCATGTTTGCCCTTGAGAACCTGCAACACCAGCGTTTCCATGAAGTTCTGATTCTGGTAGCCATCCTTGTCTTCAAAATGGATGGGGCCAAAGGCCGTCATCAACTTGGTGGCCTTCATCGACGTCCGCAGATCGGCCGGATCCATGCTTTTTGACCGCTCGATGGCATCTTTGACGATATACAGCGCGGAATAGGCTTCCGCCGCATGGTAGCCCGCCTCTTCGTTGTATTTGGCTTTATAGTTTTCGGCGAATTCCCTGGCGCCCGCATATTTGACCTGGGGGCTCCACAGGGTGGCCACCACCACGTATTCAGCGGCATCCTTGGCGGTGTGGATGAATTCGGGCAGGGCATGTCCGGCGCCGCCGCCGGCAAAGAGTTTGGCGTCGATGCGCAGCTCTTTGATCTGGTTCATCAAGAGGGAGGCATCCATGACGTAGGACACCATGTAAATGACATCGGGTTTCAAGTCCTTGACCTTGGTCAGGATGGGTTTGAAATCCACCGCGCCCTTTTCATATTTTTCTTTTAACAGCACCTTGATGCCGTTTTTCTCGGCGGTCTTTTCCATTTCCACCGCGCCGGAGGTGCCGAAATCCGAATTTTCATGCAGAATGGCGACGGAAGTGGGCTTGACCACCTGGTTGAGAAAAGAAATCATGCCGGCTGGATAGTAGGCGTTGGTGGGGTTCAGCCGGAATACATAGTCGTAGTTCTGCTGGGTGATGGAATCATCGGCGCCGGTCACCACCAGATAGGGGGTTTTTCTTTCGTTGGCCACCGCGGCAATGGCCTTGGAACAGGCGGAGCTGTATTCACCGACCAGAATCGGCTGTTTTTTGACATCGATGAGTTTTTCGGCTATGGCGCGGGAGATTTCCGGCTTGCCCTGGCTGTCCTCAAAGAAGAGCATCACGGTCTTGCCCTTGATCCCGCCCTTGGCGTTGATCTCATCTTTCGCGATTTGGTAGGCGCGCATTTCCATCTCACCAAACTTGGCCTGCGGCCCGGTGAGCGGCAAAGGAATCCCCAACTCCAGGTTCTCGGCCGCGGCCAGGCCGAACCAGGCGGTTCCCAAGACAATTGACGACATAGTGAACAGGATCGCCGACCAGCGTTTCATACTCCATCCTCCCAGTTGATTTTTGGCAGGGACACCCCCCGGCTATCCCTGCATCCGCTCGTAGGAAAAAATACATATACAAAAAATACAACGCGCCGGAGCCCTGCCTCCAGTGGTGCTGAAGAGGCGTTTCTCCGCCGGATTGTACAAGCAGAAGTAGCAAAATTTTGCCATAAATACAAGGGGGAAAAAGGGAGCGCCGACCTGGGGCGGCCAGCGGCGGTGGAACGGCCCCTGGTCAGGGTTTCGGCGCCTGCGGTTCGAACTGCGGCCGGCCGATCCAGAGCGGGGAAGCGATGCCGGCCCGGTAGGCTTGCAAAGCCTCGGGTGAGGAGTTGATCCGGAGGTTGCTGAAGCTGCCGTCGGTGTTTTCCCACCGTTCATGCCAATAGACGGCCAGCCGCACCCGCGGATATTTGTCGGGCAGATCGCGCAGGGCTGTGGCAATGAAGCCGGCCTTGTCGCCGGGCGGAAATTCGCCCACCCCCCATTCCGCGATAAACACCGGTTTGTTCGGGTCTAAAGCGCAAATTTCGGCATAGGGCCCGGCCATCATCTTGTTGAATTCGGCCCATCCTTCGGCACGATCCATCTTGCCGTAGACGCTCAGACCGAGCCAGTCGACGTAATCCGCGCCGGGGTAATAGTTGCCCTTCCGGTTCCAGGAGGCTGTGCGCGGCGAGCTGAAATTGTTGACATGAAAGCCCCAGAGGATGTTGGTCGCCTTCCGGGCCCGGACCCGGTCGACCACGTATCGGTAGGCCCGTTTGTACAGTTCCGGTCCCTCGTACAGCGGCTGGCCGTCCTTGCGGCCGATCACCTCGCCGCCGCCGTAGAAGATGCCGGACCAGGGAAACCAGGTGCCGTTCATTTCCAGGCCCCAGGCGACCAGCAGCGGTTTGCCGTATTGACGCGCCGCATCGGCCCAGTCATCGATGTACCTGTCCCACTTGCCGGCGAGGATCTCTCGCAGGCTGAAGCGGTCCGGGCCTCGGTCCAGGCCTATCCTTTCAACGTAGGGTTTGTCCCAGGGCGACCAGTAGAGCAGGGGCACGGCGCCGTAGTCCGTGATGATGCGCACGTTTTTCTCCGGGAAGGCCTGGTCGCCCCAGAAATTGCCGCAGGCCACCACGGCCAGCGGTTTGCCGGCGAGCTGCTCAAAGGCGGTGAGCGCATCGTAGGTCACCCGGGACTCGCCCTCGCCAAAATCGATATAGGCGCCGGTATAGGCCCCATTTTGAGGCATGGCCAGGGTGTGCGGGCCTTCGATCGCCTTTGGATCTGTTTCCCTTGTTTCGCCCTGGTCGCGGCAGGCGGCGCCAACAAACAACTGGAACACCAGGATCGAGATGCACAGTATCCGCGCCCGCAGAGGAGAGATCGATAAATGGTTCATGGTCGGGTCATGGGTTATCAGGCTTGGTAGGGAACCGATGCGGTCCGGTCGAGCTTGCCCCAGCCGACCCACACGCCCTTGAGGGCCCTGAGGATCGCCCGGATGACCACGATATTGAGCACAGGCCGGTAGACGAACCGCATCGGCAGCACCAGCCAGGTCTGGCGCAGGGGTTCGCGCTCCACCAGGCAGGCGACCATCGCCAGCGCCAGGTCGGTGGCAAGGAAGACGAGGAAGTAGAGATAGAGCATCGAGTTGGTCGGGCTCATGACCAGGGAGCACAGGAGGATCAGGTCGATGATCGAGCCGAGGGCCACTAAAAAGATGTTGAAAAACCAGGCGCTGGGCAGACTGAACCAGCCAAGGGCCGGATAGCGGGGATTGAACAGCAGATCGCGGTGTTTCCACAGGCATTGGAGGGTGCCGAAGGCCCAGCGGAACCGCTGTCTGGCAAAGGCCCGCACCGTTTCCGGCGCCTCGGTCCAGGCAATGGCTTGCGACGCATAGCGCACGATGGCGCCGCTTTTGTGCAGGGCCAGGGTCAGATCGGTGTCCTCGGCCAGGGTTTCGGTGCTGATGCCGCCGGCGGCCTGCACGGCGCTGACCCGGAAGGCGCTGACCGCGCCGGGCGCCACGGTGATGCAGTTCAGCCGGTGGTAGGCCCGGCGGTCGAGATTGAAGCCGCAGGTGTACTCCAGGGATTGAAAACGGGCGATCAGGGTTTTGGGGTTGCCGACCCTGGCCCGGCCGGAAACCGCGCCCACCGCCGGATCGGCAAACGGCTGCACGAGCTGGCCGATGGTCTGCGGAGTGAACTGGGTGTCGGCATCCAGAGTGACCACCAGGGCATGGCTGAGGGTTCGCATGCCGTTGCGCAGGGCCATGGCCTTGCCGAGGTTGGTCTGACAGACCAGCCGGATGCGCGGCTCCGCCTCGGCCATGGCGTCGACAATCGCGGCGGTGGCGTCACGGGAACCGTCATCGACCACCACCACTTCCATGGGGCCGGGATAGTCGGTCTTGAGCACCGAACGAAGGGTGTCGCGAATGACCTTTTCCTCGTTGTAGGCGGCGATCAGCACGCTGACCGGCGGACAGAACGCCTCGTCGCCAGCGCGCTTGCCCTCGCTGTCCCAGCGGCTGCGGATGGCCAGCCAGGAGATAACCAGGGTCCGCGCCACGGTCAGACCGGTGGCCAGGATCATGAAGGCCCAGAAAAAATTGGTCAACTGGTGGATGGCGATAAAGCCGTTTTCACTGATGATCCGGATGAACGATTGCTGATTGACCGGCACGGCCGGCATGAGCTGCGCCGCCGGTATGGAGAGCAGGTCGGGCAGGGGCAGGATCCGGTCGCCGCGGGCGATGAGGTAGTCGATGATCCGCGGCAGCGCCGCCACGGTCTGGCTGCGGTCGCCGCCGGCATCGTGGAGCAGGACCACGTTGCCGCCGCGCATCCGGTCGTGCCGCACCCGTTCGAGCATGGCCTCGACCCCGGGCCGGTCCCAATCCTCCGGATCGATGTCTTCGGTCACGGTGAGATAACCCATGTCCTGCGCCAACTCGACCGGGGCCAGTTCTTCCTGTTCGTGGGGATTGGTGTCGGCGTTGTAGGGCGGGCGGAACAGGACGGTGGAATGGCCGGTGATCGATTCGAGCAGCCGCTGGGTGGCGTTGTATTCCAGATGGGCGCGTTCCTCGGAAACTTCGGCGATGTTGGGATGCGTGTAGGTGTGGACGCCGATCATGTGGCCTTCGGCGAGGATTCTTCGCACGACATTGGGATACTTTTCCATGTTGGCGCCGATCATGAAAAAGGTGGCCTTGACGTTTTTTTCCTTGAGGATATCGAGGATTTGGGGCGTCCATTTGGCATCCGGCCCGTCGTCGAAGGTGATGGCCACCCCGTCGCCAGCGCCCTGACCCTGGTGCAACACCGTCAGATAACTGGGAAATGTGTCGTAGGCTGCGGTCAGCATCGCGCCGGGGGCGGCTTTGGCATCGACCAGGATGCGGCGCGAACCGCTGCCCCGTTCGCTGGCAATGTTGATCAGGTTGCCGTGGCCGATCTGGGCGATGGTGTCGCCGGGCTTGATGGTCTCGAGCCGCGCCAGTTGGTCGCGGGACGGAACGCGGTCAAAGTCGAAGGTCAGGGCATCCCAGACGGCCGGGTCTTCAGTCCCCAGCCTGTTGATGGCAATGCCGCCGACCTGCCGGGCGCGGGCCGCCGTCAGTTGATTGAGGAAGGTGATGGCGTCGAGAAACCAGACGGTATGGACGGTTTGGCCTGTTTGGTAGGCAAAATGGGGATTCAGGGAGGTCCGACCGAACGCGCAGGAGTTTTGCGACGAGAGTTTCGCCCGGCTCATGACATCGGCGAAACTGAGGGATTCCGCGGGTTTTTTGTCGTCGGTCCACTCGTAGCCATAGGAGCCGAGCGAGATGATCCATTGGCCGGGAGCGCCGTAATCACCGACCAGGGTCGACAGCCAGCCGTCGAAAAATGCACGCGAGGCGATCGGACCGGGTTTGTCGGCTTCGGCGTGCTCGTCATGGAGCATGGCGATGAAGTGATCGACAAAGCCGGAGAGCCGGTCGAGATCGTACATGTTCAGATCCCGCCCTGGCGGGACGCAGAGCCACAACTCCAGATGGGCGCGGTGCAGGGCGGCGGCGATTTTGCCGAGAAAGACGCTCATGTTGTCGCGGTAGCTGGGATCGATCTGCTGCCAGTCGAACACCACCCCGCCAGCATGCATGCCGGCAAGGGTTTCGACCAGATGGGCGATAAACTGCGCCTGCCGCTCGGCCGAGCCGTTGATGAGGGATTCCACCGCCTCGGCCATCCAGACGTCATCCGCACCCAGGTTGGTGAGCAGGGGCATCAGGGTCACGCCCTGTTCCTGGAGCAGGTCGATCACCTGCTGGTCGGGTGTCGATTGCAGCCTGCCGACCTCGGTATCGAAGGTCAGCCAATCCGGACACAGGTGGGTGAGTTTATCCACGTTTTCCTTGAGCGAATCCAGGCTGTCCGGATCCCAGCCCGCATAAAATCCCAGCCGGATTTCGTGGGACCGGGCTGTCGGCGCGAGTACGGCCGGCTTGCCGCGCTGGGTGGACGACGGATGATGGCGCGGACCGACCGCGGTCTGTCCGGTTTTGCTCTCCTTGTGCTTCTTGGTATAGTTCAGCCACAGAGGTTTGGGCTGATCCTGTCCCGGCAACGATTCCACAGCCTGCTGGACCTTGTCGGCCCGCATCAGTTGCTCCGCCGTCGGTGGTGCGGAGAACTGCGAAGGCAGAACCAGGGTCTGAATAAAGAGGATAACGGCGATGAAAACGAGCAGACCAGCCGCGAACATCACCCGACGGAACCTGGGCCAGCGTTTGCCGCGCCGGTCGAGGAAGACAAAAGATTCCCGGTCAGCGGCATTGTCCGCGGCAGCGGGAGGGGCGGATTCGTGGTCCAGGGGTGGTTGACTCATGACACAGGCAAGGAGAGTTTGGTTCTCGTATTTGTGTATTTTTGTCTATTCTCTCCCGACCGGGATCGTTTTTTCCTGTTTGTTTCGGTAGTTGCCGGCGGAATTGGTGCCGGCAACTACGCTGTGGGGCATGCCTGGGCAATAAATCCTCGGTCAGAAGGATAATTATACGGCAAGTTCGGCTAAGATCAATCGCCGCGCGCATATTTTTTCGCCAGGTCGATCAATTCGGTTTGTTTCGGAAAATAGCCGATCATCCCTGCGGCGGCCAGGGCCGTGAACAGGGCCAGATCGATCTGGTTTTTGCCCAGGAGAAACAGAACGAGACCGTAGATGGCAATCGCCTCGCACATGGCCA
>WQUH01000065.1 GCA_009782165.1 Pseudomonadota bacterium
GGCTGAGCCGCGCAGCCAAGGCGGCGGATCAGCGGCGCGTGAAGTGTAGACAGGGGAGTGTCCCCTGTCTATTCGATGCGGTTGAATTGGCAACGGAATTGCTCACCGGGCGACCCGGTTGACAAAGCAGCCCATCAGGTCCAGGGCCAGGGCGGGGAAATCGTGGTGCGGGGCATGGCCGCAGCCCTCGAGGAGCAGCGGGGTGGCCGGGCCGCCAGCGCGGTTGACGATGGCGTCCACCTGGCCAGGGGCGCCGTACTGATCGTCCATGCCCTGCAAGACCAGGAGCGGTACGGCGATGGACGGCAGCAGATCTTCGATGGACCAGGAGCGGAACCAGGGGCTGGTCCAGGTGTGGGCCCAGGCTTCGAACAGGGCCTCGCTTTTTTCGCCGTGATAGCGGGCAAGCCCCCGCTTGAGCTTGCCCTGTTTCCACGCCGCCAGCGCCTGTTCCACCCCGGCGACCGTCACCTGATCGACCATGACATGGGCCGCCATGGTGACGATCCCCAAAAGGCCCTCCGGCTTTGTTGCTCCGAAAATCAGGCTGATGCTGCCGCCGTCGGAATGGCCGATGAGCAGAAAGCGCTGGCCGGGAATCAGGGCGGCGAGCACCTTGGGCAACTCGTCCAAGGCACATTCATGCAGATACCGACTGGTGCGGGGCTGCGTCAGCGCGGAGGACTGGCCGTGGCCGAGCCGGTCGTAGAGCAGACCGGGGCAGCGGGTCCGGTGGCAGAGATCGTGCGGGAAACTGCCCCACTGGACCACGCTGCCCAGACCTTCGTGCAGAAACACCAGCCAGGGACGATCATCGGCATCGCCGGCCACCTCTTCATAAAAAAGCTGATGCCGCTCACCCAGAACGAGCTGACTCACGGGAACCTCCGCTGGTCTTCATGATCGTTCGCCATCGCCGCCATGTCCAATCACCGACAACCGCCAGCACGCCTCCGGCGGCATCGGCCGCCGCATCGTCGATCCCGGCGAATCGGCCGGGAATGAAGGATTGATGCCACTCGTCGAACACCCCGTACAGCAGGCAGAACAGCACGACCGCGCAACCGGCCGGGACAGGCCGCTGTCTCCGCCACCGCGGCGGCAAGGCAAAAAGAAAGGCCAAACCCAGCACCGCATACGCCAGGCAATGGAGCAGTTTGTCGATATGGTCGATATCCGGCAGGCTGAAGCTGTCCCCCGGCTGATGCGACTGGTAGAACAGCAAGCCCATGGCCAAAAACAGGGGGAGCAGACGGACCGGACGATACGGTTGCGGTCGCCGCTCCATGTCGGTCATCAAACCTCGGGCTCGGGATCGCCGGACTCGTCGACATGCATCCGGGCGAGCATCTCCTTCGGGTACAACCTGTAGAGACGGCGGATGGCGGCGCGGATCCGCTTGGTCGGCGCCCGGTCGAGCAGGGTTTCGGCCTTGTCGCTGTAGGAGGCGAGGAACAGTTGCCGGTCGCGGATGGCAAAGGTGTGGCTGAAGTTGATCTCGATCGTCTCGGGATTCTCGTCAATGGGCACATCCAGCCGCGCGCCGCCCCGGGCGATCTGCACCGCGTCGGATTCGGTGGCCTCGAGCAGCCAGGCATCTCCTTCGGAATCGCTGAAGAGCAGAAACACGCCCAGTTCGGTGAAGACAGCCTTTTTCTCGCCGGCCTGGGTCTGGATTTTGTCGATGGCCGTCATCAGCGAAGTCTTCACCTGACCGGCCGGGCTGACAGTCTCCCCCGCCTGCCGGGCAGCGAGACAGCAATGCTTGTATTTTTTACCCGAGCCACAGGGGCAGGGTTGATTTCTCCCGATTTTTCCCATTGGTATCCGTTCGCTCCACGTTGGTTGATGCGGTGACAAACCCTTGTTGTTTTCAGCCCACCTCTTACCCTGACCGGCTGAAAAAATTCAAGCAAAACAAGGCGGCCGTGCCGGTAAAAACAGGTCGTGCCGCCACGCGCTCCTTAACGCACCTGTCCTTCGACCGTGTTGTAGCGCTCCCACACGGCCTTGAACTCCTCCTGATTGTCCAGCAGGATATCCACCAGCCTGGGATCGAAATGACGGCCCCGCTGTTCCCGGAAATGGGCGAACACCTCGTCCCAGGTCCAGGCTTCGTGATAGACGCGCCGGTTGGACAGGGCATCGAACACGTCGGCGACCCCGATGATCCGGCCGTAAATATGGATCTCTTCTCCCCGCAGCCCCTGCGGATACCCTTCTCCGTCCCATCGTTCATGGTGCTGGAGAATGATATGGGCCGCGGCCTGAATGATGGGGCTTGGCGAGTTGATCAACAGGTCGTGGCCGCGATAGACATGCGTTTTGATGATCTGGTATTCCTCCGGGGTCAGCGGGCCGGGCTTGTTGAGAATGGAATCCGGGATACCGATCTTGCCCAGGTCATGCGGGGTGGAGGCCAGTTTGAGCATCTCGGCCTCCTCCTCGCTCAACCCGTATTTGCGGGCCAGCAGGTAGGCGTGCTCGGCCACCCGCCGGACATGACAGCCGGTTTCGGCGGAACGGCATTCCATGGTTTCGGCAATCTGGAAGATGATCTCCTTCTGGGTCTCCTCGATCTCCCGGTGCAGAAAAAAATTGTCATAGGCCAGGGAAACATTGGCGAGAAACAGTTCCAGCAGATCGTGATCGTTTTCATCCAGATCCTGGGCAAGCTCGCAATACAAAAAATTCTCCGCGCCGGTCTGGCTGGTGAAAGACCAGGCGCAGGTCCCTCTCTCGCTGAAAAAACCGTGCGGCCGGGATTGCGCCTGTTCCCAGGCGGCCCGCATCGATGCGGTTTGCACCTCGCTGAACGGCCGGTCGACGTATGGCTCAAAGGCGCCGGTGGCCGCCAGCACCGACAGGCGGCCATCGAGGTTCGAGGCGGCCAGTCCCGAAACGGACGAGCCGATCCCGCCATCCCGCATCCGCAGCAGCGCGGTCAACTGGTGGAGCGCGCTGTTGCCGAGCTTGACCAGAGATTGCCGCTCGAAAATATCGTGGGAGGCGTTGACGATTGTTTTCAGCCCCCGGCGGTTGTCTTCGAGCATGGAGATAAAGTGATAGCTCCGGAGGGCCGAAATCACCGTGACCAGCATCTTGTTCAGGGTCAGTTCGGTTTTTTCCTTATAGTCGTTGATGTCGTAGTCGACAATCACCTTGGCCGCGGGCGCCTTGCCGGGCTGACCGGTGCGCAGCACGATCCGCACCATGTGGTTGTTCAGCTCCTCGCGGATATAGCGCACCAGCCGCAGGCCGCTGTCCTCGGATTCCATGACCACATCGAGCAGGATCATCGCCAGATCCCGGTGCTCGCGCAGGATCTCCCGCGCCTCCTCGCCGCTGTAGGCATGGAAGAAGACAATCCCGCGCCCCAGGAAGCTGATTCCCTTGATCATGTAGGTGGTGACGCTGTGGACATCGGCCTCATCGTCGACGATCAGGATCTTCCACGGGTTGCCGTGGACCATCGTCTGGAGATTCGGTCTCTGGGTCGGTTCAGGGAGCTCGTCCTTGAACAGGATTTCGTCGGAGTCAGACATAGGTTTCCCGTATCAAACCGGCATGGTTATGACAAACACGGCCCCCTGGCCCGGGGTGCTCTCGCAGACAATGGCGCCTCCCAGGGTCCGGGTGACGATATTGAAGACGATATGCATCCCGAGGCCGGTCGATCCCTGGCTGCGGGCGGTGGTGAAAAAGGGTTCGAAGATGTGATCGCGGACCGCGGCCGGCATGCCCTTGCCGTTGTCGGCGTGGCGCAGCACCAGCTTCCCGTCCGCGCGGCTCGCCTCGATGCGGATGACGCCGCTCTGATCCGGATCAAACCCGTGGGTGAGGGTGTTGATGATCAGGTTGGTCAGGATCTGGGAAAAGGCGCCGGGATAGCTTTCGATGGCCAGATCCTCGTCGCAGACGATCTCAACTTGAATGTTGGTCTTTTTGAGCTTGGGCCGCAGACTGAGCAGGATCTCCTCGATGTATTTCCTGACGTTGAACAGCCGCCGGTTTTCCGAAACCTGATCGGCCGCCACCAGCTTGAAGCTGCGGATCAGGTTCGAAGCGCGGTCCAGATTCATCAGGATCATTTCGGTGCCCTCGCGGGAATCTTCGAGGAATTGGGTCAGATCCGAACGCTTCATTTCCCCCTGGGCAAAGAGATCGGCCAGGGTCTGGCTTTTTTCGGCCAAGGTCGATCCGGCCGACAGGGCCACGCCGACCGGGGTGTTGATCTCATGGGCCACGCCGGCCACCAGTTCTCCCAGGGCCGCCAGTTTTTCGGCAAGAACCAGTTGCTTTTGCATCCGCTGCAAGTCGTCGAGCGTCCGCTGGAGATCATGGTTGGCAGCGGCCAGTTCCTCGGTCCGCTGCTCCACCCGTTCTTCCAGCACCTCGTTGAGATGGCGCAACCGTTCTTCAGCCAGGGAACGCTCCTCTTCCTTTCGCTCCAATTCCCCGGCCATGCTGTCAAAGGAGGCGGCAAGCTGCCCCAACTCGCCGGAACCGGCCTCGACGCCGATACGGACGCTCAAGTCGCCCATTTTGACCTTGCCGGTGGCTTCGATCAGACGGTTCAGCCGCCGCATCACGGTGAATTCGCCGACAAACCACGCGGTTGCCAGGGCAAGCGCCGTTGCCAGCACCAGCAGGCCGACATTGCGCACCACCACAGACTGGGCCTCGGTCAAGGCCAGCTCCACCGGAATCCCCAAACGGATCATCAGATAGGGAAAGGAGGCCCCCTGGAAATGGAGCCGCTTGAAACTGTAGAGGCGTCTGACCCCATCCACGCCGGGTTCGGTGAAGGTGCCCTCCTCCTCGCTGCTGGACATGCGGGCCACCATGTACGGCAGGTCGCGGACCCAGGTGTACTTTTCGGTCTCCGGAAAACGGGTCAGGCGCATGCCCTCGGCATCGGTCAGGGTGAAAACCGATTTTTCCGGCAGATGCGTCCCGTAAAAGATCCGGCCGAAATAGCTCAGGTCGAAGTCGGCCACCAGGACGCCGACTGTTCGATTGTCGGCATCGATGACCGCCTGGGCGAAATGGATCACCACCCGGTGCTCGGCCGGCATGAAGGTGTAATTTCCCACGGTAAAGGCGCCGCTGTCCATGGCCGCGCGGAAAAAGGGAGATGCGCCGATTTCCGCATTGCCGGCATCCGGCGCGGCAACGAGGATCCGGCCGTCGGTATCGGCCAGGGAAAAAGAGACGAAGGCGGTATTGTTGGCGAGGATGCCGGGCAACAGGGTCCGGCAGGCGGCGACATCGAGATTGCGCACCTCGGATGCCTTGACCAGGGCCATCAGCAACAGCCGGGCGTCGTCGACCACCCGCTCGTGATGGGCCGCCATGCCCTGCACCTGCCGCAGGGTATAGGCCTCCGCCTCCCGCACCATCTGGTCGCGCTGTTCCCAGCCAGTATACAGCAGGATGGCCAGGGCCGGCAGCACGGCCAGCAGAACCAGCACGATCAGACTCTTACGGATGGAGCCAAAGAGAAAAAATTGCATGGAACTCCCCCCCCCGGGACAACCACCAAAGGCGCACAGCGAATCATGCGCCGATGAACCTGCTGATTATACCATGTTTCCCGCAAACCGCACACGTTTACGCCGGCGCCCCGCTCCGGCCGGGAGCTTCTGACGCGCCGGAAGGCGCGAGACCGCGGCGGACAGCGCCCGCGCTCACCGGAAAAGGCGGGCGGCGTTGCCCGCCGGGAATCCGCGCTCGCCCAGCAGACGGATGGTGGTTTGCACATCGTAGGGAACGGATCGAAAGTCAACGGCCCTCGTGGTCTGATCCCAGACCAGGTATTTGGCGTGCCAACCGAACGGGTCGCGCGGCTGGCCGACACTGCCGGGCAGGAGCAGATAGCGCGTATCGGCCTCAAGGGTCATGCGCCCTATTCTCACCTCCCGGCTGCCGACGCCTGTGCAGGATTGCTGATGCCAACCGAAGGCATGGGTATGCCCGGCAAAACAGAACTGCTCCGCATAGGCGGCAAACACCCGCCGCAGTTGCTCTTCGCCGGGCGCGTGCAGATAGGCGGTTGTCGACCGCGGCGGACAGCCATGCACATACCGCGCGCCGTCATGGCAATGCACCCTCGGCAGCCGGGTCAGCCACGCCAGGGAACCGGGACTGAGCAGGGTTCGGGTGATGGCGAGGGAATCGCGGGCCGCCGCGTGCAACCGCACGCGATGCCGCCAATCGACCAGCGCCAGCTCGTGGTTGCCCGCCACCGCAACGATCCG
The DNA here is from genome assembly GCA_009782165.1 of Pseudomonadota bacterium. Lineage (GTDB taxonomy): Bacteria > Desulfobacterota > Desulfobulbia > Desulfobulbales > Desulfobulbaceae > Desulfobulbus. Next base: position 6,261 of record WQUH01000065.1, read on the forward strand.
TGGTTCGTGTGCGATCAGGGTCCGGACCACCTCCTCGGGTTCCGGTCCGTAGCCGATATGGTCGCCGAGACACACCATCCGGTCAACGCCGAGGCGAGCCATATCGGCCAGCACGGCCGTCAGGGCCTGAACATTCCCGTGGATGTCGGCAAGAATCCCCAGCCTCGCCGGTTGAGCGCCGAGGCCGGCGGCGCAAGGCATCAGGGCCTCCGGCCGCCGGTCTGCCTGAGCAGGTAGTGGCTGCGGACATTGCCCAGGGCGGCAAAGATGTGGCGCTTGGCGCCGGGAATCTGTTGATAGATGTGGTCGGCCAGCAGGCGGATATCCCGGCGTCTGGTCTGCTCCCGCAGGGGACAGGTGGAACGGATCGGCGCAAATCCCAGGCGCCGGCCGATGGTTTCGATTTCGCTCTTCTCCAGATAGGCGAGCGGCCGGATGAGCGCCAGACGCCCGGCAAACAACTCCTGGCGGGGGACCATGGTGCTGATGTTGCCGGCGCAGGTCAGATTGAGCAGGAAGGTTTCGATGATATCGTCGCGGTGATGGCCGAGGGCGATGGTGGTGCAGCCGTGGTCGCGGGCATGGGCAAAGAGCTGGGTGCGCCGGCTGCGGGCGCACTGAAAACAGAGATCGTGGCCGCCCGGATCGGCGGCCGGCGTCGCGGGGTCGGGCCGCCAGCGGGCGGGCAGAATGCACAACGGCAGTCCGATCCGCTCGATGACCCCGCTGATCCGGCTGGCCGCCTCCCCCGGCCCGCCGTCGGCCGCGGGCTCCATATCGATGTGGACAGCGGTCAGCTCGTAGGCAATGGGAGCCTTTCTGCGCCAATCGGCCAGCAGCCAGGCCAGCACCAGCGAATCCATGCCTCCGGAAACCGCCGCCGCCACCCGATCGCCGTCGGCCAGCATGGCATAGTCATGCATGGCCCGGCCGACCCGCCGGTTCACATCCCTCGGCAATCGCACCGCGCGGTCACGGCCGGACGATCCGGCTATTTTCCTTCAAGGTAGGGGCATTGCGCCAACCGTTCCTTCAACCCGGCGCGGGCCAGTTCCTCGGCGGTCAGCCA
>WQUH01000066.1 GCA_009782165.1 Pseudomonadota bacterium
GGCGCGGGCGAGGGAGAGGGGTGTGGCTGGCAGGGACGATGAGGATGGGGCAAACCGGCCCGGAACGGTCGGCGCGGATGTGGAGCGGTCGTTCATCCACTCGGTGGCCGAATGTCCCTATCACATGGCCACGGCCGCCGTCTACCGTCAGGCCGCCTTCGGGCGGCTGTCCGACGAGGCCATGGGCAGCTTCCTGGCCCGCGGCTACCGGCGCAACAGCAACTGCATCTACACCATGCACTGCCTTGCCTGCGGCCTGTGCGTGCCCATCCGCCTGCGGCCGGAGCGTTTCCGGCCGAACCGCAATCAGCGGCGGGTCTGGCGGAAAAACCGGGACGTGACGGTCGAGGTCGCGCCCCTCACCATGTCGTGGGAAAACGTGACCCTGTTGCAGCGCTTTCTTTCCCGCCGCTTTCCCGCGGGCGAAAGCAGTGCCGAGAGTTACTATTCAGGGTTCTTCATCACCAGTATCGCCCGGTGTTTTGAAATCCGCTACCGGGTTGACGACGCGCTGCTGGGGGTGGGCATTGTCGATGCCTCGGACGCCTGGATGAACGCGGTCTACTTTTTTTTCGATCCCGACCAGGGCTGGCGCAGCCCCGGCACCCTCAACATCCTCACCCTCGTCCATATCTGTCAGGCGCAGCGGATCGGCTTGCTCTACCTCGGCTATTGGATCGACGGTCATGCCCGCATGAGCTACAAAAGCGCGTTCCGGCCGCATGAACTGCTGATCGACGGAGTCTGGCGGGAACAGCCGTGATCCCGCTTTCGGCCGGGAGGCCGGGAATCCGCCTTACATTTTCTCCTTCCAGTCGGGCCGCAGGTGCAGCTCGGTCAACTGGCGGCGCGACACCGGCGCCGGGGCGTCGGTGAGCGGGCAGGTGGCCTTCTGGGTCTTGGGGAAGGCGATGACGTCGCGGATGGAGGTCGACCCGGTCAGCAGCATCATGAGCCGGTCGAAACCGAAGGCGAGGCCGCCGTGCGGCGGGGCCCCATGCTCCAGCGCCCGGAGCAGAAAGCCGAATTTCTCCCTGGCCTCCTCCTCGCCAATGCCCAGGGCCGCGAACACGGTTTTTTGCATGGCCGGGCTGTGCATGCGGATCGAGCCGCCGCCGATCTCGTTGCCGTTGAGGACCAGGTCATAGGCCCGGCTCCTGACCGCGCCGGGATCGGTTGCCAGCAGGGGCAGGTCGTCCTCGTTGGGCGCGGTGAACGGATGGTGTACCGCGGCGTAGCGTTTTTCCTCCTCGTCATACTCGAGCAGCGGAAAATCGGTGACCCAGAGGAAGTTGAGCGCGTTTCTGTCCACCAGTTCCAGCCGCCGCGCCAGTTCCAGTCGCAGCTCCGAGAGCACCTGGTGGACGGTTTTGGCCGCATCGGCGCCGAACAGGATGAGGTCGCCGGGCTGGGCATCGAGGGCCTTGCCCATGGCGGCGATTTCCTCCGGGCTGAAAAATTTGGTGATGGGCGACTGCCACTCGTCGTCCTTGATCTTGATCCACGCCATGCCGCGGGCGCCGAAACGGGCGGCATACTCGGTGAGATCGTCGAGATCCTTGCGGGACAGGTGGCCACACCCCTTGACGTTGATCGCCTTGACCACGCCGCCTTTGGCAACGGCCGTCTGAAAGACCTTGAAGCCGCAGTCGCGGACCGTCTCGGTCAGGTCCACCAGTTCCAGGCCAAACCGGGTGTCCGGCCGGTCGGTGCCGAAGCGGCGCATGGCCTCGTCATAGGTCATCCGCGCAAAGGGCGGGCGCAGCTCGACGGCGCGGACCGCGGCGAACAGGTCGCGGATCATCCCCTCGACCACGGCAACGATCTCGTCTTCGGTGATGAAGCTCAGCTCCATATCGATCTGGGTGAATTCGGGCTGGCGGTCGGCGCGCAGGTCTTCGTCGCGGAAACACTTGACGATCTGGTAGTAGCGGTCCATGCCGGCGACCATCAGCAACTGCTTGAACAGTTGCGGCGATTGCGGCAGGGCATAGAACCTGCCCGCGCTGACCCGGCTCGGCACCAGATAGTCGCGGGCCCCTTCCGGGGTGGAGCGGGTGAGCATCGGGGTCTCGATCTCGAGGAAGCCGTGGCTGTTGAGATAGGCGCGCACGGTTTGCATGGCCTGGTGCCGGAGGATGAGGTTGCGGGCGATCTCCGGCCGGCGCAGGTCGAGATAGCGGTATTGCAGCCGCAGGGTATCGGACACCTCGATGTCTTCGTCCAGGGGGAAGGGCGGCGTTTCGCTGGTGTTGAGGATGCGGAGCTCGTGGACAAAGACCTCGATCGCGCCGGTGGCCAGCTTGGGATTTTCCATGGACTCCGGCCGTCCGACCACCTGGCCGCGCACGGCGATCACCCATTCGCTGCGCAACTGATGGGCCTTGGCATGCACCGCCTCGCTGACCTCCGGGTTGAAGACCACCTGGGTCACGCCCCAGCGGTCGCGCAGGTCGATGAAGATGACCCCGCCGTGGTCCCGGCGGCGGAGCACCCAGCCCATCAGGGTGGTCTCCTTGCCGATGTCGCTTGCGCCAAGGTCGTTGCAGCTCTGTGTGCGCCGCAGCGCTCCCATTGATTCCATACTGTTCTCCGTCATGAGATGAGTCGGGGGCCCTGGGGCCGTCCCGGAGGATGCTGTTGGTTCTGAGCGGGTTGCCGGCTTGCGTATCCGTGTCAGCCGGCCGGGCACGGGGTGGCGGCCGGTCGAACCGCGTCGAGCAGCCGTAGGGCCTGCTCTTCGGGCGAGCCGTGCAACCCGAAGGGTTGTTGCGCCTGGGTGCGCATGTCGCGGAGGATCGCCTCGCCCCGCGCCCATTCGTCCTCGCCGACAATCAGGGTGAAACGGGCCCGCACCCGGTCCGCCTGCTTGAGCTGCGCCTTGAGGCCGCGGCCGCTGTAATCGATCGCGGCCCTGGCCCCCTGCCGCCGCAGGGCATGGACCAACTGGCCGGCCGGGGCAAGGGTCGCGCCGCCGAGGGCGGCGACAAAGACATCCATGGCCTTGGCCGGAATGGCGCCGGCGTCCCGCTGTTCCATCAGCAGGGCCAACCGTTCCAGCCCCATGGCAAAACCGATGCCGGAGAGCGGCGGGCCGCCCAACTGCTCGATCAGGCCGTCGTAGCGGCCGCCGGCCCCGACGGCGGCCTGGGCGCCGAGATCGGCGGTGAGGAATTCAAAGGTGGTGCGGGTGTAATAGTCGAGGCCGCGGACCATGAAGCGGTTGATCCGGAAAGGAATATGCAGTTCCGCCAAGGCGGTTTGGACCTCGGCGAAATGGCGGTCGCAGTCGGCGCACAGCACCTCCAGCAGCGAGGGCGCCTCCCTGACCACGGCCCGGCAGGATGGCGTTTTGCAGTCCAGCACCCGCAGCGGATTGGTGCGGGCGCGGCGCTTGCAGTCGTCGCACAGCGCCTCGGCCCGCTGTTCGAGGAAGGCGATCAGCCGCTCCTTGAATGGCGGCCGGCAGACCGGACAGCCCAAAGAGTTCAGTTCCAGGCTGACGTTCAGGCCGAGTTCGTCCAGCAGCATTTGCCCCATGGCGATCAGCTCGGCATCGACCCGCGGCTCCGCCGCGCCGATGATTTCGGCGTCCAACTGGTGGAATTGCCGCAGCCGGCCCTTTTGCGGACGTTCGTGGCGGAACATCGGGCCAATGGTGTAGAGCCGCTGCACCGGCTGCCGGACGTGGAGGCCGTGCTCGATAAAGGCGCGCAGCACCGAGGCGGTGGCCTCGGGCCGCATGGCGATGCCCTTGTCGGCAAAGGTGTACATCTCTTTTTCGACCACATCGGTGGCCTCGCCGATGGACCGGACAAACAGCTCCGTCTTTTCCAGGATCGGCATCCGGATCTCCTGGAAACCGAACCGTTCGAAAATATCCCGCGCCTGTTGTTCGATGTGCTGCCACCGGCCAACAGCCTCGGGCAAGATGTCTTTGAATCCGTTGATTGCTTGAATTTTCAAGATACACTCCCATAAAACCGCACTCGCGCCGCCACTGGTGTCGCACCTGGGCGTCCATGCCGGAAAAACCGTAAAATTTAATCGGGAAAGGGATGAAAAGTCAAGCCGATGTCTCCGGGTTGTGGTAGAATATTCCAACATTTGGTGGCGCAGCGGATGCCCGTGCCGGGCAACCGGGCGAAAACCCGGCATTCCTTCAGTTTGATGCGACGGACAGTCGCAAGGCATGCGCTGCGTTGCCGATTCCTGTTTTGAACATGCTCTTGAGGCAGAGGCTTGCATGAAATTGCCAGAATTGAAAATAGGTTCGCTGATTGCCAAGATTCCGATCATCCAGGGAGGGATGTCCATCCGGGTGTCGACCTCCGCGCTGGCGATGCCCGTCGCCGAATGCGGCGGCATCGGCACCATCGGCGGTTCCGGCATCCCGGTGCCCGAGTTGCAGGAGGATATCCGCCGGGCCAAGGAAGGCACCAAGGGCGTGATCGCGGTCAACATCATGTACGCGATGAAGGATTTCTACGACCTGGTGATGGGCTCCATCGAGGCCGGCGCCGACATGATCATCACCGGCGCGGGCTTTTCCCGCGACATCTTCAAAATCGGCAAGCAGCACAACATCCCCATCGTTTCGATCGTCTCGTCGCCCGGTCTGGCCACCATGGCGGAAAAACTGGGGGCCTCGGCGGTGATTGTCGAGGCGGCCGAGGCCGGCGGCCATCTGGGCACCGAGATCTCGCTGCGCGACCTTTTTCCCACGATCCGCAAGGTCATCTCCAAGATCCCGCTGATTGCCGCCGGCGGCATCACCAACGGTTTCGAGATGGCGGAGATGATGGATAAATACGGCGCCGACGGCGTGCAGATCGCCTCCCGTTTCGTGCTGAGCAAGGAATGCGCGGTGTCCGACGAGTTCAAGCAGACCTTTCTCGAAGCCGAGAAAGACGACATCGTGCTGGTCTCCTCGCCGGTGGGCATGCCGGGCCGGGCGATCAAAACGCCCTTTGTCGACAAGATGCTCAACGACGAAGACATCTCGGCCAAGCAATGCCTGTTCAAGTGTCTGAAAAAATGTGATCATAAATATTGCATCAGCGAGCGCCTCATGGCCTCGTTCAATGGCGACACCCTCAACGGCCTGTTTTTCTCCGGCGCCAATACCTTCAAAATGAAGGAGATCCTGTCGGTCAAGGAAATTTTCGACAGCTTCGTCAGGGCGGCGGAGTCGGTGTACAAGGAAAAATTCGCCACCTACTGAGTGCCGAACCTCGTTATGGTTTCTTGCTCTCCCGACGCGCATGCCCCCGGTGAGCCGCCCGCGCAGGAGCCGGTGCGGGAAGAAGGCGGCGCGGCCACGGTAATCCCCGAATCCGAGCATCCCATCCGCGAACACCAGCTTGACCGGGAGGCGCTGAAGGTGCTGTACCGCCTGCGCGATGCCGGATTCAAGGGCTACCTGGTGGGGGGCGGGGTGCGCGATCTTTACCTCGGCCGCACTCCCAAGGATTTCGATATTTCCACCGATGCCCGCCCCGGCCAGTTGCGGCAGATGTTCCGCAACAGCCGCACCATCGGCCGCCGGTTTCGTCTGGTCCAGGTGTATTTCAAGGGCAACAAGATCATCGAGGTCTCGACCCTCCGCTCGCGCAGCGAGTACGACATCGACGGCGAGGAGCAGGTGCTGCCGTCGAACAACACCTTCGGCACCCTGGAGGAAGACGCCTTCCGCCGCGACCTCACCATCAACGCCCTGTTCTACGAGATCGAGCAGCACACCATCATCGATTACACCGGCGGGGCCCGCGACCTCGACCAAAGGATCATCCGGGCGGTCGGCGATCCGGATCGGCGTTTTATCAGGGATCCGGTGCGGATCTTGCGGGTGGTGCGCCATGCCGCCCGGACCGGATTCGCCATCGAGGAGGCAACCTTTGCCGCCCTCCAGCGCCACCGGGACAAGCTGAGCTTATGTCCGCCCTCGCGCCTCCGCGACGAGGTGCTGAAGGATCTGCAATCCGGGGCCTGCCGTCCCTGGGCCGAGCTGTGCATGGCCGCAAACCTGTGGACCACGCTCTTTCCCCTCTACGCGCCGCTGTTCGCCGCGGAGCACGGCGACCGGGTCCGCCAGGATCTCCTGCGCATTTTCGCCGTGCTGGACCGGATCCATGCCCTGAACGACGGGGAAGAACCGGTTAAGATCCCCGATCACCTGCTCTTTGCCTCGCTGCTGCTCCCGTGGGCGTGCGAGCGGTTCGGCCTGCCGGAGGCCAATGTCCGCGGTTCGAGCTTTCACCTGTTGTCCCGCACCATCCGCGACGAGATCGACACGGCTTTCGGCGAGCCGTTCAACGTGCAGCGCATGGCCAAGGAGTCGCTGACCACGCTTTTGATCAATCTGTCGACCTTCCACCATGCCCGCACCCAGGGGAACGATCCCAACTGGTTGAAGAAGAAAAGTTATTACCAGGATTGCTCGCGTTTGTATGACATCTATCTGGAATCGCGCGGGGTGCCTGCCGTGAAAACGGAGTCTTTTGTGGTCGAGCGCGCCAATGAGGCCGAGGTGATGACGGTCATCCCGCCGGTCGCGGAAGGGGGAGGCGGCGGCCGAGGCAAGGGGCGCGGCGGGATGAATCCCGCCTTCAGCAGCAGCGCAACCGGGGTCTTTGGCCTGCGCCGTCCCCGGAGATAACCGCTCGGGAGGAGCCCGTTGCGATTTCTGCTCTACAACATCCGCTATGCCACGGGGCACGGGGGCGGATTCCACCTGCCCTTTCCCTATGCCGGGTATCTGCGGCGCTCGCGCGGGAATTTCGACAGGATCCTCGAATTCATTGCCGCGGTGCGGCCGGATATCATGGGACTGGTCGAGGTCGATGGCGGGTCGTTTCGAACCGACCGGATGTGCCAGGCGGAGATGATCGCCCGGCAGCAGGGATACTACCACGTCGTCGAAACCAAGTACGGCGCCGGTTCGATGGCGCAGCGGCTGCCCCTGCTCAGGACGCAGGGCAACGCCGTGCTCACCCGGATGCCGATCGTCAGCCACCGCTTCCACTATTTCGACGAGGGAGTCAAGCGGCTGATCATTCAGGTCTGCACGGAACGTCTCACCATCTTTCTCGTCCACCTTTCCCTGACCTACCGCAGCCGGCAGTACCAACTGGAGCGGCTGTACCGGCTGATCCGCGCCGTTGACCGGCCGATGATCCTGGCCGGCGATTTCAACGTCCTCTGGGGGATGCGGGAACTGGAGTTGTTTCTCGGCGCCACCGGCCTGGTCAGCGCCAACCCGGCCAAGAGACCCTCCTATCCCAGCCGCGCCCCGAAACGGGAACTCGATTTCATCCTCCACAG
>WQUH01000067.1 GCA_009782165.1 Pseudomonadota bacterium
AGCCCTTGCGCAGGACGCGGCGGTCGTCGATGCGGATGGTCAGCTTGATCTTGTCGAAGTATTCGAGCAGGGGGATGGAGAACTTCCGGGTCAGGCCGGTGAGATCCTTGAACCGCTGGGCATCGATCTCCCCTTCGCGGCGGATGGTCGCCACCACCTCTTCCTGGAGCGCGTGGACGGCCTGGGCGTGGAACCACAGGCTTTCGTTGATTTTGATCAGTTGGCCCTTGCCGACGAGCAGATCGATCACCTGACGGATCTGCTTTTCCGGGAACGCGCCGAAGGCGGCCACCACCTCCTTGAGGTTGGGCGGAGTCAGGGCGGCCTCCCGATACAGGGTGTCGATGTTGCGTTCCATCTCCTGTTCGTCCATCTGCAGGGTGACGGTGTGGCCGCTGATCTTGATGTCCGCGCCCTCCTGCTCGATGACCCCTTTTCTGATCAGCCCGGCCAGCAGGGCCTGGAACACCTTCTGATCCACCGCCGGCCGCAGTTGGGACCGCAGTTCCTCTTTGACCAGGCCCGGCTTCAGCGGGTTGGCCTGATGAAAGGCGGCGAGCAGGGCGACGGTCCGCTGGTTGATCGCCTCGGCCACCGATGCGGCCAAAAGCCGCTGGCTGTCTGAGTCGACCACCAGCAGCGCCCCGGTGGAGATGGGATGCTGCACCTGTTTTTTCAGCCTCTTGCCGAACATGCCGGTCCGCGCCGCCAGATGATCGACGGTGATTCCCTTAACCCCGGCCTCCTCGACCAGCAGCAGGAGCCTGCGTTCGCTGTCGGCGGCCCGCAGCGCGGCGAAATGGGCCCGGTTCGCCTCCCGGTCCCGCTCCAGGGTCCGTCTGCGTTTGCGGGGGCCATTGTTGAGGATGACGCCGCCGCCGATGGTGGTGATGGGCGAGGAACTGCGGATCACGTAGCGGTCGCCCGGCCAGGCGGCGGCCGGCTCCTGGAGGATGAGCTGGACGTGCGTGGTCTCGCCGGGCGCCAGGGTTTCGGATTCGAGCAGGAGGATGCGGCCGGCGATTTCCCTGGTTCCCAGATGCACCCGCACCTGGGTGCGGTTTTTGAGTTCCTTGGGGGCCGAGCGCAGGCAGTGGCATTCGGCGTCCAGGATGGTGGAGGCGAGCATGCTGCCCGGGTGGGCCGCCATGTCGCCCCGGTTGATCTGATCCTTTTCGATGCCCTGGAGATTGATCGCGGTGCGGTGGCCGGCCTCGATCAGGTCGACATCGCGGCCATGCACCTGGATGCCGCGGATTTTCGCCGTGAGCCCGCCGGGATAGAACATCAGCTCCGCGCCGGTCTCGATCCGCCCGGACAGCGAGGTGCCGGTGATCACCGTGCCGAATCCCTTCATCGAAAAGACGCGGTCCACGGCCATGCGGAACGGGCCGAATTCTTCCTGGAACTGCATCGCCGCCACCTTGGCGTCCAACAGGCGGACAATGTCGTCAATGCCCTCGCCGGAGAGCGAGTCAACCGGGACAATCGGCGCCTCGGCGAGAAAGCTGCCCTTGAAAAAATCCCGCACCTCCTCGCTGACCATGTCGAGCCATTCCTGCTCGACCGTGTCTTTCTTGGTCAGGACGATCAGCCCGTCCCGGACGCCGAGCAGGCGGCAGATCTCGAAATGCTCGACGGTCTGCGGCATGATGCCCTCGTCCGCGGCGATGACGAAGGCCACCAGGTCCATGCCGGCCGCTCCGGCCACCATGTTGCGGATGAACTTTTCATGGCCCGGCACGTCGACAATGCCTATGCGGTGGCCGCAGGGGAGGTCGAGGTGGGCAAAGCCCAGTTCGATGGTGATGCCGCGTTCTTTCTCTTCCTTGAGCCGGTCGGTCTCGATGCCGGTCAGGGCCCGGATCAGGCTGGTTTTGCCGTGGTCGACGTGACCGGCGGTGCCGAGGATGATTGCACGCATGGGCGGTCTCGCGCTGCGGCGTGGGTTGGTGCGCCCGGCGCCGGGTTACAGTTCGAGATAGGGGTTGGTTCTCGCCTCGCCGGCGATGGTGGACTGCGAGCCGCCGTACCCGTGTCCGGGCCAGACAAAGGTTTTGGGCGGCAGGGTCAGGAGCCGCGACTTGATGGCGTCGATCAGCTCCCGCATGGAACCGCCGGGAAAATCGGTGCGGCCGACCGCCCCGACAAAAAGGGTATCGCCGGTGAAGCAGTGGGGCGGGCTGTACAGGCAGATGCCGCCGGGCGTGTGGCCGGGGGTGTGGATCACCTGTAACTGCTCCTTGCCGATGGCGATGATGTCGCCATCCCGGACGGGCATATCGACCGGCGGCGATTCGGGCATGCCGAGGGAGGAAAAGAGATTTTTGATGCGCGGATCGGTGAAGTAGTTCACGTCCTCGGCATGCATGACGATTTTGGCGCCGGTGGCCTCCTGGATGCGCGCATTGCCGCACACATGGTCCGGATGGCCGTGGGTGTTGATGATATGGGTCACGGTCAGGCCGTTGGCACGGCAGTAGTCAAGCACCCGGTCCTCGTCGCCGCCTGGGTCGATGATCGCGGCCTCCTTGGTCTGTTCGCAGGAAACGACATAGCAGCAGACGCCCATCATACCGACGGTGAATTGTTTGACAAGCATGGCCTCGATCCTTTTGGTGGTTGACGGGTGGGATGCGCCGAGGCTGGAGCCGGCCCGCAGCCCCGGCGCGTATCCAAAAAAAACCTATTTGCTGCCGCAGGCGCTGACGCCGCAGGCGCAGCTCGGCGCGGCAAAGGGGTTGACCATGGCCGGGCCGGGCGGCAGCCGCTGCTCGATGGCAACGACCACCCCGTCAAAGGCCTTGATCGCCGGGCTGTCCTCGTCGGTGGAAAGGTAGGGGACGCCGGAATCGCCGGCCATGACCACGCGCGGATCCATGGGCACCCGGCCGAGGAAGGGCAGATCGAAATCGCGGGCGGTCCGTTCGCCGCCGCCCTTGCTGAAGATGTCCACGGTCTCGCCGCAATGGGGGCAGACGAAACCGGACATGTTCTCGACCACGCCGACAATGGGCATGTTGACCATTTTGCAGAAGTTGATCGACTTGCGGACATCGGCCAGGGCCACGGCCTGCGGGGTGGTGACCACCACCGCATGGACGCCGGGCATGGTCTGGGCCACGGACAGGGGCTCGTCGCCGGTGCCGGGAGGGGCGTCGATGATCAGATAATCGAGCTCGCCCCAATCCATGTCGGCGACAAACTGCCGGATGGCCTGGATCTTGAGCGGGCCGCGCCAGATAATGGCATCGTCCCGATTTTTCATCATGTATTCCAGGCTGACCACCTTGAGGTTGTCGTTGAAGGTCAGGGGCGGGATGAGGTCGCCGGGGTTTTCGGGCGCCACCAGGCCGCCGGTGAGGTTGAGCATGCGGCAGACGTCCGGGCCGTGGAGATCGACATCCATCAGGCCGACCTTATGCCCCCTTTTGGCCAGACACAGGGCCAGGTTGACCGCCACGGTCGATTTGCCGACCCCGCCCTTGCCGCTCATCACCAGAATTTTGTTTTTGATTCTGCCCAAAGACTTGGTGATGGCGATCTCCTGCTGCGCCAGCCGGGCATCTCCTGAACCGCAACTGCTTTTTTGCTCGCTCCCGCAGGAACCTCCACAAGAACTGCTCATAATTCCTCCAACAAAATGAAAAAAACATCCCGGAAAACACAAAAACCCCGCGCAGTGTTGCCGGAAAAATCAGGAAATATCGCGGGAATGCGGATTTCGTCATGTCTTGACGACGTGGACCTATACACTAATGCCGCTCATTTGAAAAGCAAAGAAAAAAACAAAAGGGCCGGCGCAGGTATCGGCCGTTGGACTCCCGTGTTTTTGTTGTCGCGGGATTGCCGGAAAAGTTATAGTGCTTACCTGTATCTCGTTTCGCAACACCCGGCCGCCGGCGCTTCCGACGCCCTGCGGCCGGCGCATGGATGTTTTCTGATCAAAGGCACGGGAGGAACCCGGTGGATTCGTTCAGCAAAAAACTTTTGACCGAGTTGGAACAGATGCAACAGCAGACGGGCCGCATCCTGCGGTCCATGTCGTTGCCCCGGATGATGCCGATGGAGTCGGCCGGGTGGCAGCCGCCGGCGGATATCTACGAGTCGGAAACAGATATCTATGTCTATGTCGAACTGGCGGGCGCCGTCAGCGACAGCCTGCGGGTGGTGGTGGACGGCAGACGGCTCAGGGTCAGCGGCCAGCGGCAGTTGCCGCCGCAGACGTCGATCGCCTGCATCCATCAACTGGAGCTTGAATTGGGCCCCTTCCAGCGGACCCTGAACCTGCCGGAGCCGGTCGAGGTCGACCGGGTCGAATCGACCTATGCCAACGGCATCCTCATGGTTGTTTTGCCGAAGCGGGTCAGGAAGGAACGGGTGCAGATCAGGATAACGCCCGGAGGCATGTAATTCTGTTTCCAATTCAATCGCATATTATTTATAGGCATCCAATACGAGAGGAAAAGTCATTCTGCGACTACGCTGCGCTCCGCGCGGAATTCATCACTTGCCAGAGCGACACCGATTGCACCAATTGTTTTTTCCGCCCTTCGGGCGTGTGCCTTTCTTTTGCTCGCCCAAAAGAAAGTCACCGTCGAGGCGGGCACCCGCGTGAGCGGCGGCTGCGCCGTTCCTTCGCTGCTCGCCATGCGGCGGGCGGCGCGTAAACTCGTGCTGCGCACTCGGACAGTACGCGCCGCTGGTCCGCCGCCTTGGCTGCGCGGCTCAGCCGCTCCCGATGGGGAACTGCCGCCCCAATGGCCGTCATTGCGAGGCACAAAGTGCCGAAGCAATCCAGAAAAACAGCGAGTTGGCTTGACCAACTGGCGGCAGGTTGTAAACCGGCGGCTAGTTGATAAACTGGCGGCGAGTTGGCTTGACCAACCGGCGTGGAACGCATGGCGCGTCGCTGCCGCGATAATTATTGAGTTATGAAGTGAAAATGGAATAAGCGATATGGACAACGAACAGCAACCGCCCCGGACTCCCGCGGACGCATCGGAGCTGATTGTTCCCGAGACCCTGGCCATCCTGCCGCTGCACGGATTCGTCTTTTATCCCGGCATGGGGTTTCCGCTGCAAATTGCCAGCGAAACCTCGAAACGGCTGATTGACGACGCGCTCCTCGGCGACCGCATGATGGGCCTGGTGACCAGCAACCGCGAGCAGGGCGCGGACGACGATGGGATCGGCCCCCACGACCTGTACCGGGTGGGTGTGGTCGGGTATCTGCACAAGCTGAACAAGGCCCCGGAAGGGACCTATCAGATCCTGGTGAGCGGCACCAGGAAATTCGCCATCGACGAGTTTATCGAGTCCGATCCCTACCTGCGGGCCAGGATCGGCGAGATACCGATGACGATGGTGGAGGACAGGAAGATCGAGGCCCTGCTTTTCAATCTCCGCACCCAGTTCGCGAAACTGGTCAACGCCACCGAACTGCCGCAGGAGATGACAGCCACCATCAACAGCCTGACCAACCCGTTCCACGTGGCCTATCTGGTCAGCTCGCAGTTGCATCTCAAGCTCGAAGTGGAGCAGGAGATCCTGGAGATCGCCCCCCTGCACGATCTGTTGCACCGGGTGGCCAAAGAGCTGGCCACCCGACTGGAGACCGTCGAGATGAGCAACCAGTTGCAGGCCTCGATGAAAAAGGACATGGACGCGCGCCAGCGCGAGTTCTTCCTCCGCCAGCAGTTGCAGGCCATCCGCAAGGAACTGGGCGAGGACGATGACGACAAGATCGAGGTCAGGGAGCTGAAGGCCAAGGCGGCGGAAAAGGGGCTCACCGTCCAGGCCCGGTCCGTGGTGGAGAAGGAGCTGGTCCGCCTGGAGCGCATTCCGCCCTCGTCGCCGGAATACGCGGTCTCCCGCAACTACATCGACTGGATACTCGATCTGCCCTGGACCGATGCCACCACCGACACCCTCGATCTGGCCAAGGCCGAGACCGACCTCGACCACGACCACTACGGCCTGAGGAAAATCAAGAAACGCATCCTTGAATTTCTGGCGGTGCGCAAGCTCAAGGCGGACATCCATGGGCCGATCCTCTGCTTCGTCGGCCCGCCCGGCGTGGGCAAGACCTCGCTCGGGCAGTCCATCGCCCGGACCATGAACCGCAGGTTCGTGCGCATCGCCCTGGGCGGCGTCCGCGACGAGGCCGAGATCCGCGGCCACCGGCGCACCTACGTCGGCGCCCTGCCGGGGCGGATCATCGAGAGCCTGAAGCGGGCCGGCGCCAACAACCCGGTCTTCCTCTTGGACGAGATCGACAAGCTGGGCAGCGATTTTCGGGGCGATCCCTCCTCGGCCCTGCTCGAAGTCCTCGACCCGGAACAGAACGCGACCTTCACCGACCATTACCTCGATATCGAGTTCGATCTGTCCAAGGTCATGTTCATCGCCACCGCCAATGTCCTCGACACCATTCCCGGACCCCTGCGCGACCGCATGGAGGTGGTCGAACTCTCCGGCTACACCCAGGAAGAGAAGGTGGCCATCGCCACCCGCCACCTCCTGCCCAAGCAGTTGGAGGCCCATGCCCTGACCGCCGACGACCTGGAGATGCCAAAGGCCGCCATCGAGGCCCTGATTGCCTCCTACACCCGCGAGGCCGGGGTGCGCAATCTCGAACGGGAGATCGCCGCGATCTGCCGGGGAACGGCGGCGGAGATCGTCCGGGGCCGAAGCGGGAGCACCGTGGTCACCCCGGAGAAGTTGTACGATTTTTTAGGCCCGCAGCGCTTTTTTCCCGAGATGAAGACCCGTGGCTGGGGGCCGGGCCTGGCCACCGGTCTGGCCTGGACGCCGGTGGGCGGCCAGATTCTGTTCATCGAGACCTCGAAGATGAGGGGGCAGGGCGGCTTGATCCTGACCGGCAAGCTGGGCGAGGTGATGAAGGAGTCGGCCACGGCCGCGTTGACCTACATCAAGGCGCATGCCACGGATCTGGGCGTGGACGAGGAGGTGTTTGCCAGGACCGACCTGCACGTGCATGTCCCGGAGGGCGCCATTCCCAAGGACGGCCCTTCGGCCGGCGTGGCCATGGTCTCCTCGCTGGTGTCGGTGCTGCTGGGGCGGCCGGTGCGGCAGAACGTGGCCATGACCGGCGAGATCACCCTGCGCGGCGATGTGCTGCCGGTGGGCGGCATCGGGGAAAAGGTGCTGGCCGCGCTGCGGGCGGGGATCAGAGAGTTGATCCTGCCGGTGCTCAACCAGAAGGATGTGATGGAAATTCCGGAAGATATCCGGAAAGATGTCGTTTTTCACTATCCCCATACCATCCGCGAGGTGCTGGAGATCGCCATGGA
>WQUH01000068.1 GCA_009782165.1 Pseudomonadota bacterium
GAAAGTCTCGTCGTCCGCGCCCCAGGCATGCGCGGACAACCAGCCTGTGGAGTCGACGCTCCGAATCCGGCCTTACAGGCGAAGGCCGGTGGAACGGCATGGCAGGTTAAGCTGCCAGTGCGTAGTTATAATCGTCTGCGATTATATTTAATTCCGTCATTTTTACGAGCTGACAGAAACTCGGCATGCAACATCAAGCTTCAATATCCCCGTCGAATCCGTTTCGCCCCCATCGTGTGGTTGAAATGTTTGGGTGTTGTCGAAAGCCGCGCCAAGATCAGTCGTCATGGCGCAGGCCGCGTTCCATGTCGCGGTGCGATTCCCGTTCCTTGAGCGCCGCCCGCTTGTCATAGAGTTTCTTGCCGCGGGCCAGGGCCAGTTCCACCTTGGCCTTGCCGTTCTCGATAAAATACATCTTGAGCGGGATCAGGGCAATGCCTTTCTCGTGGAGCTTGCCGATGAGCTTGCGGATCTCGCGCCGATGCAGCAGCAGCTTCCGCACCCGGAGCGGATCCTGGTCGATGTGGGTGGCGTAGGAGTACGGCGAGATGTGGACATTGTACAGAAAAACCTCGCCGTTCTTGAGTTGGGCGTAACCGTCGCGCAGGTTGGCCTTGCCGGCCCGCAGCGACTTGACCTCCGGCCCGCTGAGTACGATGCCGGCCTCGAAGGTCTGCTCGATGTGGTACTCGTGAAAGGCCTTTTTGTTTTTGCTGACGATTTTCTGTCCCATATCCTGTCGATCGCTCCCTGTTGCCGGTCCGCCGCCACACTATAGGGAGCCCTGACCGGAACGCCAGCAAAAAATCAACCGATCTCCGTTTCCCCGGTCACCCGCAGCACCTCTTCCACCGTGGTCAGCCCGGCCAGCACCTTGCGCCAGGCATCCTCGCGCAAGGTGGTCATGCCCTCCCGGATGGCCACCTGCCGCAGCTCCGAACCGTTGACCTTGGCGGCGATCAGCTTTTTCAACTGCTCCGACATGGGGAACACCTCGAAGATGCCCAGGCGGCCCAGGTAGCCGGTATTGCGGCATTGGAGACAGCCCTTGCCCTTTTTCAATTCCAGGGTGTCCTGGTTGCCGACCGGAAACCCGAGTTTGCGCAGGCCCGCGCCGTCGACCGGATAGGGTTCGACGCAGTGCGGGCAGTTGCGCCGCACCAGCCGCTGGGCCAGGGCGCCGAGCATGGTCGAGGCGATGAGGAAGGGTTCGAGCCCCAGATCCTGCAAGCGGATGATGGTTGCGACCGCGTCGTTGGTGTGGAGGGTGGAAAACACCAGGTGCCCGGTCAGGGCCGCCTGGACGGCATGGGTGGCGGTCTCCAGGTCGCGGATCTCGCCGATCATGATCACGTCCGGATCCTGGCGCAGGATGTTGCGCAGGATGGTGGAGAAGGTGACATCGATCTGCGCCTGGACCGCGATCTGGTTGAAATCCTCGTGGACCATTTCCACCGGATCCTCGACGGTGATGATGTTCTTGTCCGGCGAGGCGATCTGCTTGAGGGTGGAATACAGGGTGGTCGATTTGCCGCTGCCGGTCGGGCCGGTGACCAGGATGATGCCGTGGGCCGCGGTCATGAAACTGTTGAACACGATCCGGTCGCGCCGGGAAAAGCCGAGGTGGTCCAGATCCTGGAAGATGACCTCGGGGTTGAGGATGCGCATGACCGTCTTCTCGCCGAAGGCGACCGGGATGGTGGAGACGCGGAGCTCCGCCGCGCTGTCCTCCTCGCGGCGGCCGATCTTGATCCGGCCGTCCTGGGGCCGCCGTTTCTCGGCGATATCCATCCGCGCCAGGCTTTTGATCCGCGAAACAATGGCGGCATGCACGGCCTTGGGCAGTTTGTAGATGGTGTGCAGCACGCCGTCGATCCGGAAGCGGACCAGACAGGTGTCCCGTTTGGGCTCGATGTGGATGTCGCTGGCCCGCTGCTCCAGGGCATAGTTGAACAGGTGGTTGACCGCCGCCTTGATGTGCTGATCGGTGGAACTCAGTTCCTTGGTCGAGGCCAGACGCACGTACTGTTCGAGGTTGCCGATGTCGACGGTGGCGGAAGGGCCGCTGCTGACGAACTGCGACTCCGCGGCCGTGATCGAGCGCTGGAAGCCGAAAAATTCGGCCAGGATCTTTTTGATGTCGGTTCGGGTCGATAAAAACTGCCGGACCCGAACCTGGTTGACCCGCTCGATATCCTCGAGCACCGACTGGATATCGGGGTGGTAGGTGACGATTTCGAGGATGCCGTTGGCCAGCCCCACGGGCAGGAGCAGGTGGTTGACGGCAAAGGACCGGGGGATCGTCTTGGTGACCGTCTCCATGTCCAGTTCGAGGGGATCGAGTTTCTTGAAGGGGATTTTGAGGGCGCGGCTGACCGCCCGCATGATCTTGTCTTCGGTCAGCGGGCCGGGATCCGGCCCGGCGCTCTCCATCTCGAGCGAGACGATGATGTCCACCAGGTCGGGGTAGCCCTTGTCCAGCTTGGCGTCGTCATCCTGCCGCCGGCCGGCGTGCGGTTTGAGCAGCTTCTGGCGTTGCCGGACTTTCAGGAGGATGATCGATTGCCGCTGGTCGGCGGTGAGCAGGCGTTCTTTGACCAGGGCATCCAGCAGGGCATCGCTATTGAGAAATGACATGATCGCCGGTGGAGGAAAAGGGGGAAAGCGGAATCGCCGCCGGTCGGCTCCCGCCGGGGCGGCACGACTGGGGACGGCGGGTCGGCCGCGCCAGGGCCGGCACGGGTCAGCCGGCTGGCTGTGGCGGTGGCGGCGGCCAGGCGTGGGCGCCAATCAGATCGACGAAGCGGACCCGTTCGATGGTGGTCAGCGTGATGTCGCCATCCCGTTTGTCCACCACTTGCAGTTCCTGCACATCCTGGCCGCCGACCGGCATGACCAGCCGGCCGGGATCGGCCAGTTGGGCAATGAGCGGCTCGGGGATTCTGGGACCGCCGGCCGTGACGATGATGCCGTCAAACGGGGCCTCGGCGGGCCAGCCGATGGTGCCGTCGTCGATCCGCGAAATAATGTTGTAATAGCGGAGCCGGTCAAAGACCTTCCGCGCCCGGCCGACCAGGGCGTCAAGCCGCTCCACCGTGTAGACCTTCAGGCACAGGCGGGAGAGAATCGCCGCCTGGTAGCCCGAGCCGGTGCCGATCTCCAGCACCTTTTCCGTGCCGGCGAGTTGCAGGGCCTGGGTCATGAGGGCCACGATGTAGGGCTGAGAGATGGTCTGCCCGCTGCCGATCGGCAGGGGAAAGTCGCCGTAGGCCTGCGCCCGGATGGCATCTTCGACGAACAGGTGCCGGGGAACGGTCCGCATGGCCTCCAGCACCCGCGGCGCGGTGATGCCGCGGGGCGCCAGTTGTTCCTCGATCATCCGCTCCCGGTTGATGTCAAACGTCGAAGGCGAACTCACTTGACCTCTTGGTCCCAGGTGAAATCGTTCCGCCAACTGCTGTCCGTCCGGCTGAAGTTGCGGAACTCGCAGTTGGTGACGATATCGTTGCTGACGGTGACCACGATCATCTCATAGCCGGCCGGGCCGGTCACGGAGCTGAGGACCGGCATGGAACCGAATATGCCCTGCCGTTCCTCGTGATAGACATATTCGCTGACGCCTGGGGCCACCTCCCGCCGGCCGTCGGGCTCGCCAAGGTATTTCTGCATCTCTTTGACCGTTGTCTGGCCCGGTTTGATCAGGGCCGCGTCGGAGGCAAGATGGCGGACCGGCTGCTTGGAGCCGCAGCCGCCAAGCAGGATAAGCGTACACACAAGAACAACCAGGGGGCGTCGCATCGGATTTTCTCCAGAACCACACTGCACAAATAGAAAAAGGTTGTGTTCCTATATCGTGAACACAACCTTTTTTCAAGTTCAGATACTGGCCTTTGCCAAAATCCAACCAAAGACCGAAGCCTTAGAGGGCAAAACCGCGTCAGGGACGGCGCGACGGGTCAGGCGGAGGCCGGCCGTTCGCTTGCCGCCCGGTCGAGGATGCGGTAATTGCGCCGGACCATCGCCATGGGATCGACCAGCAGGCCGGCCTGGATCATGGCGTTGTCGTACAACTGCTCGACCACGTCCTTGGCGAACTCGGCGTCGCTTTCCCGTAAAGATGCAAGTTTTTTGATCAGCGGGCTGGCGCCGTTGATTTCCATGTCTTTTTTCGAGCCCATGCCGAAGACCTCGCTCTGGCCGGAGGCCTTGAGGATGCGTTCCATCGAGGAGGTCATATAGCCGTCGACATTGACGATCATCG
This sequence comes from Pseudomonadota bacterium, assembly GCA_009782165.1. Taxonomy (GTDB): domain Bacteria; phylum Desulfobacterota; class Desulfobulbia; order Desulfobulbales; family Desulfobulbaceae; genus Desulfobulbus. Next base: position 4,262 of record WQUH01000068.1, read on the forward strand.
CCGGACTGTCCACCAGGCGGCCGGAGGGCTTGACCTCCTGGATGCGGTCGCCCAGCGTCTCCTTCATCCAGCGGCAGAGCGAGGTCAGCACGGCGGCGGCCAAGGGTTCCGTTGTCTCCGTGCCGGCGGCGGCCTCGTCCGCGCCGACGGCGGGCTCGGGCAGGCTCAGGTCGGCCCGGTCGGCGGACACCAGCTTCTTGCCGTTGTACTCGCCCAGGTGGTTGAGGACAAAGTCGTCGATCGGATCCAGGGTGTAGAAGATCTCGACGCCGCGCTTTTTGAACAGCTCCACGTAGGGTCCATACTCCACCGCGGCCCGGCTGGAGCCGTTGATGTAGTAAATTTTGTCCTGACCTTCCCGCATGCGGCCGACATATTCATCCAGCGAGATCATGCTGCCCGGCTCGCTGGCCGAGGATTCAAAACGGAGCAGCTTGGCCAGTTCGGTCCGGTGCTCGAAATCCGAGGCCACGCCCTCCTTGAGGAAGATGCCGAAGGTTTTCCAGAAGGCGCGGTAGGTGTCGGGGTCGCGGTTCGCCTCCTCGTTCAGGAACTTGATCACCCGCTTGGTCAGCACCTTGCGCAGCTTGACCACCAGGGCGTTGTCCTGCAACGACTGGCGGGAGATATTGAGCGGCAGGTCTTCGGAATCGACCACGCCTTTGAGAAACCGCAGCCACTCGGGCAGGATGTTTTCGCTGTGCTGGTCGATGAGCACCTTCTGGCAGTAGAGGTTGACCCCGGGCTGCATGCGGCCCATGCCCAGCACCTCGAAATTCTCCTTGGGCACGTAGACCAGGGCATTGATCGCCAGGGGCGCGTCGGCGGAGAAATGGAGCCGGTAGAGCGGCTCATCCCCCGCATTGCCGATGAACTTGTAGAATTCGGTGTACTCTTCGTCGGTGATCTCCGCCTTGGATCGGGTCCAGATGGCCTGGACCGTGTTGACCTTTTTCCCCGCCACCAGGACCGGGAAGGGGACAAAGGTGGAATACTGCTGGATGATCCGCTCGAGCGTGAACTTGGAGGCGTAGGTGTGGGCGTCGTCCTTCAGGTCGATGATGATCCTGGTGCCGCGGTGCAGGCCGGGGCACGGGGCGATGGTGTAGGTGCCGCCGCCGTCCGAACTCCACTCCCACCCCTCGGAACCGTCCCAGGAGCGGGTCTGGACCCGGACATTTTTCGCGGCCATGAACACCGAATAGAAGCCGACCCCGAACTGGCCGATCAGGTTGACGTCCTTTTTCGCGGCCTCGGCCAGTTGCTCGAAGAAATCCTGCGACCCCGAATGGGCGATGGTGCCCAGATTGGTCTCCAGTTCTTCCCTGGTCATGCCGATGCCGGTGTCGGTGATGGTCAGGATGTGCTTCTTGTCGTCGCCGTCGATGGTGATTTCCAGGGGAACATGGCTGTCGAACTCGGCCTTTTCGATCAGGTTCTGGTGCCGGAATTTTTCCAGGGCGTCGGCGGCGTTGGAAACCAGTTCGCGGACAAAGATGTCGCGCTCGGTGTAGAGCGAATTGATAACGATATCAAGGACTTTTCTGGTCTCCGCCTGAAACTGCTTGGTTTCAACCTGCGGCTCTGTCATGGGGCTGTTCCTCTCCATACAATCAAGGGGTTGTCGGGTGGACCGGAATGACACGATTTTCCGGAGATACCAAGGGGATAAAGACCCTTTTCTTTATCCGGGCAACATGGTAAGCACGAACCAGTGACTGTCAAGACAACCGGCCCGGCCGCAACCGGCCACCACCATACCCCTATCCTATGCACGCATCGAGCTGCGACATCGGCATTGTCGGCGGCGGCATCTCCGGTCTGAGCGTGGCCGCCTTTGTCCGGGCGCTGCGGCCGGAACTGCGGCCCCTGGTTCTGGAACAGGCCTCCGAGCCGGGCGGCGCCATCGCCACCTTCCATGACTCCGGTTATCTGGCCGAATGGGGACCGCACGGTTTCCTCGACAACTGCGCCGAGAGCCGCGAACTGATCCGCCTGGCCGGCCTGGAGACCGAGACCGCCATCGCGCCGCTGTCCACCTTTGTCCGCTATGTCTGCCTGGACGGCCGGCTGCGGTGCATCCCCCAGAAACCGCTGGCGATTGTGCGGCAGCCGTTGATCCCCTGGCCGGCCAAGCTGCGGGTTCTGGGCGATCTGTGGCAAAAGCCGCTGGCTGGCGAACCCTCGGTGGCCCAATGGGTGGCCCACCGGTTCGGGCCAGCCCTGCTGCCCTTTGCCGACGCGGTCTTCACCGGCACCTATGCCGGCGATATCGAGCGGCTGGCCATCGACGCGGTGATGCCGGGGGTGCGGGAACTGGAGCGCGCGCACGGTTCGGTGATCCGGGGCCTGTTGGCCAGGATGCGGGCGGCGAGGAAAGAGCGGCGGTCAAAAAGAGGGCTGCCGGCCATGACCAGTTTCCGGGACGGCATGGCGGCCCTGCCCAAGGGGCTGGCCGCGGGGCTGGCAACGGCGGGCATGCTGGCCTGCGACCGCGCGGTCCAGTCCATCGCCCGGCAGCAGGACGGCTGGCGGCTGGCTACCGACCAGGGAGAGCTGTCCTGCCGCCATCTGGTCCTGGCCCTGCCGGTGAACCGCTGCCTGGCCCTGCTGGCCGCCGCCCTGCCGGAACTGCCGCCGCCCGTGGCGGCCGTCCCGGAGGCTCGCATCCTTTCGGTGGTGCTCGGTTTTGACCAGCGGGCGCGGATCCCCTTCGGTTTCGGCTATCTGGCCCCGGAGCGGGAGCAACGCTTCGCCCTCGGGGCGCTGTTCTCCTCGCACATGTTTCCCGGCCGCGCCCCGGCCGGCAATCAACTGGTCGAGGCCCTGGTCGGCGGCCGCCGTCATCCGGAACGGCTCGAACTGACGGACGAACAGTTGATCGAGGCGGTCTGCGCCGATCTCGGCCATCTGATGGCCCTGCCGCCGCCCGCCTATGCCTCCGTGCTCCGCCCCAGGGCGGGCATTCCCCAACTGGAGGCCGGATACACCGGGCTCCTCCGCTGGCGCGGCGAGGTGCAGGCCGCCCATCCCGATCTCCACCTCTGCGGTTT
>WQUH01000069.1 GCA_009782165.1 Pseudomonadota bacterium
CGTCGCCCGGAATCAGGCCGACGTTGAGGAAGGTCTCGCCAAAGGTCGCCTTGACCGAGGCCACCCGGATATCGCACATCAGCGCCAGGCCGCAGCCCGCACCGACCGCCGAGCCGTTGATGGCGGCAATGGTGGGAATTTCGACGTTGTACACCGCCAGCAGAACCTCCTGGAGGTTCCTGCGGTACTGTTCCACCAACTCGGCCGGCGTGCCGGCGAACATCCCCTTGCGCTCCTTCATGTCCTTGACGTTGCCGCCCGAGGAAAAGGCCGGATCGACAGCGGTGACGATCAGGGCCTGGATATCCAGACGCGCGTTGACCTCGGCGCAGACCGCCATGATTTCGGCGATCATGTCCGGATGGGTAATGGCGTTGCGGATGTCCGCCCGATTCAGGGTCAGGGTGGCAATGCCCTCGGCAACTTGAAACACGATCTCTTTGAATTCCATACCGTCCTCACAGGGTTTGAAAGGGTTCCGCGACCAATCGCGCACCGCATCGTCTTGCGCCATGATCCGCGCCGGCGGGAACACGGCCGCTGCGTAAAGATAATCGTTGCCAAGATACCCTTCCAATCCGTCCCTGGCAAGCGGCCAGACAGCTTTGGGAGCAGACAGGGGACGGTCCGCTGTCTGCACAGGTGATTTGGCAGGATGCGGGGTGGATTCCGCGTCTTTGCTTCGCTGCGCGCGGAATGACGGAATGAGGAGCGTGGCCGAAGATAGGTTGGGGTGAGCGGAACGCGAACCCCAACGGTGAGGGGCTGCATGGGGCACGACGGCGGAGGCATGGACATGGGAGCGTAGGCGGGAATTTCGCGGGAATGACGAAGAAGTGGGCGCGGCCCTGCAAGGCAAACCCCCGCCCTACGGGCACCCCCTTTCAAAAGGGGGCGTTTGGGGCGGCAGTTCCCCATCCCTGTTGGGGTTCGCCTGCGGCTCACCGCCAACCTACGCAACAATAGACAAGGGACGGTCCTCTGTCTACATCAAGGCCCGGTTTCAGCGTTCGCGCAGCGCTTCGGCGGCGCGGTTGAGCGGTTTGATCAGGTACTGGAACACGGTCTTGGAGCCGGTTTTGATTTCCGTGGTCGTCACCATGCCGGGCATGATCGGGTGCCGCTTGCCGTCCTTGGTCTCCAGATAGGCGTTGTCGGTCAGCACATAGACCCGGTAATAGACGATGCGGCGGTCGATCTCGTCCTCGATGGTATCGGGCGATATCCGATCCACCTTGGCCTTGAGCGAGCCGTAGATCGCCGAATCGTAGGCCGTGATCTTCACCGTCGCCTCCTGGCCGGGATGGATGAAGGCGATGTCGCGCGGGTTGATCCGGGTCTCGACCCGCAACTGGTCGTCGAGCGGCACGATCTTCATCAGGATGCCGCCGCCGGGCAGCACGCCGCCGACCGTGGTCACCCGGATGTCCTTGACCACGCCGTGCGCCGGCGAGGTGATCAGGGTGTGGCGCAACTGGTCGCTCCGCCCCTCCGTGATCTCCAGCAGGGGTTCGAGCTCGCTCATGGTCTTGGCCAGGTCGTTGTTGAGGTTGACGAAATACTCGCTGCGCATGGCGTCGAACTTGGTCGTCAGTTCGGCCAGCCGTTGCTTCAGCCGCAGGACTTCAACCTCGGTGGCCGCGCCGGTGGCAAGCAGCGGCCTGACAATCTGCAATTCCCGCTCCGCCAGTTGCTTTTGCTGCTGCATATTGGCCATGTTGTCCTGAAAGGCGCGGCGGTTGGTGGCAAACAGCTCCTGTTCGCGCTGCACCACATCGGAGTGCGGATCGAGATCCTCGGGAAAGGTGATGCTGGCCTGTTCGCCGATCTCGGCGCTGATCCGCGCCGAGCGGGCCCTCAGACCGGCGATGCGGGCCTTTGCCTCATCGACCGAGGCCTGGACCTGGGTGGAATCGAGCAGCGCCAGTTTTCCCCCGGCTTCGACGATATCGCCCTCCCGCACGTACCGCTCAGCCAGCCGGCCGGGTTCGAGCGTCTGGATCACCTGTTCCCGCGACGACGGCGTCACCTTGCCCTGCCCGACCGCGACCTCGTCCAGTTCGGCGAACACCGACCAACCGATGAAGACGGCGATGGCCAGGGCGCTCAGGTACAGCACCAGACGCGGCCGGCGCGAATCGACCTGGGCGTATGACTGATAAATGACGGGACTCGCCATGGTTCACCTCCATCGCCGCCGCGCTCAGCGCGCGTTGGCTGCATCGTTCTGGTTGGCGGCAGTCTGGCCGCTCTGCCGCAGGGTGTTGAGGACGCTGTTGCGCGGGCCGTCCAGGACGATCCGTCCGCCATCGATGACAATGATCCGGTTGACCAAAGACAGCATGGCGTACCGGTGGGTCGCCACCAGCATGGTGCGCTTGCCCGCCCACGCGCCGAGGCGCTGGATCACGGCGTTCTCCGTGGCCTCGTCGAGCGAGGCGGTCGGTTCGTCCAGCAGCAGCACATTGGGCGAACGCAGGATCAGCCGCGCCAGCATCAGGGTCTGCTTCTGGCCGCCGGACAGGCCCACGCCGCCTTCCCGCAGCACCAGGTCGAGCCCGTGCGGCTGGTTTAAGAGCAACTGGTCGGCGCAGGCAATATGCATCGCCTCGATGATCTCCTCGTCCTGGGCCAGCGGGTTGGCGAGCAGCATGTTGTCCCGCAGGGTTCCGTAGAACAGGCTGGCGTCCTGCATCAGAAAACCGACATCCCGGCGGACATCGGCCACATCGATCAGACTCATGTTGATGCAGTTGAACAGGATGTGTCCCTGCTGCGGCTGGGCAAGTCCGCCGGCCAGCCGCAAGAGCGTCGACTTGCCGGAGCCGACCCGGCCGAGGATGGCGATCTTTTCGCCGGGTTCGATGGTCAGCGACGGGATGCTGATCACCGGCGGCTCCAGCGGATCGTAGCCGTAGGCCACCTTGTCGAACTGGTAGGCGCCGACCAGGTGGGGCTTGTGGTACTTGTCCTTGTTCTGGCCGTGGTCGAGCGGCAGCGACAGCAGGCCGTCGAGGGCCTTCTTGCTGACCTTGGCATTCTGCAACCGGGTGAAGACGGCCGTGACCATGCCCAGCGGCGCAATGGTGCGGCTGGTCAGGATCGAGCAGGCCAGCACCGCGCCGTAGCTGATGCTGCCGTCCAGGATGCCGTAGACGCCGGCGACGACCACGCCGGCATAGGCCAACTGCTGAACCGTCGAGGTGTAATTCATCAGCAGGCTGGCGATGAAGCGCTGCTTCATGCTGATGTCGGCCGAGGTGCGGTTGGCCTTGTTCCACAAATTGCGGAACCGCGCCTCCGCCTGCATGAGCTTGATGTCCTCGACCCGGTGGATGGTCTCCATCAGCAGGGCGTTGCGCATCGCGCTTTCCGCCAGGCCCTTGCCCGCCAGATTCGCCAGGGGCAACTGCATCAGGGTGCCGGGGAGGATCAGAATCGGGATTGCCGCGATCGGAACCCACACCAGCGGGCCGCCGATCACCCAGATGATGAACAGAAAGGCGACCACGAACGGCAGGTCGATGATCACCCCCATGGTTGTCGAGGTCAGCAGCTCGCGCAACTGATCGAGGTCGCGCAGTTGCGAGATCAGGGTGCCGGGGGATTTCGGCCGGGCGTCGCTCCTGATGTCGAGCGCCCGCGCGAAGAACAGCGACGACAGCCGCAGGTCGGCCCGCTTGCCGAAATGGTCGGCCAGGGTGACGCGGGCCGAACGGATGCAGAATTCGATGACCAGGGCGAGCGCCACGCCGGAGGCCAGCACCCAGAGGGTGGCCTCCGAGCGGCCGGGGATCACCCGGTCCCACACCAGCATCGCGAACAGCGAGGTGCTGATGGCCAACAGGTTGCCGAACAGCGAGCCGACGCACAGTTCAAAAATTGTTTTTTTGTTGCCCAGGAAGATGTCGCGCAGCCAGTTGTTCGGATTGAAGGTGAGAAAGTCGTCGATCCGGCCGTCCTGCGCGGCCTCGCGTTCGCTCACCAAAAGGAGCGGGTGCGAGCGGAACTCCCGCAACTGGCTGACCGGCATGGAGCGCTCGACCGGCTGGCCGCCGACCGGCACGACCATGTTGACCGTATCGTCGCTGACCGAGACGATCATCGCCACCGATGTCGCGGAGATCGGGAGCAGGGCCGGCAGTATGATGCCGTTCAGGTCGTGGACGTTCCACTGCACGAACTGGGCCGTCAGCCCGGCCGAGTGGGCGACGTCGACGACCGCGTCGAGAAACTCGGTCTCGTTGGCCCAGACGGCCGAACTGCGGATCTGTTCCGGCGAGGTCTGCACGCCGATGGTGCGGGCAGCCAGCAGCAGGGTTTCAACCCAGGGTTCGATCAAAGCCGGCGCCCCGTCCACAGCCTTGGCGCGGATACAGGTCTCGGTCATAACGACGGAACAGCCGCAGGCTTCCGGCCCGGGTTGCTGCCGGCAATCACAATCACTCTGGACCATTTGATCCCCCTGCGGTCTCGTCGTCCCGCCCGGTTTCGTCAGCGCGGGCGATTGCCAATCGCCGGTCCGCTCACCGCAGCCGCAGCTTGTATCATGGCCGACGGGCGCGGGCGGAACCGGCGTTAACTGGGGAGTCTGCCATTTCGTCGTCATAGCCTCACCTGGGGTCGACCCGCGTTTCCGCGCCGGCGGTTGCTTCGTCTCCGCAGCCTCTTGCGCCTTCATGCCCCTGCTCGTTTCTTGTGTCATGCGTGTGTCTGTTGTCATCAACTTGTCTCTTGCAATAGCGGTTCGCCGCTCACTCCAGCCCGCGCAGGCCGCTCACCAGCGAACCCACCACGGTCTGCGCCTTCAGGCGCGCCGCCATGCTGTCGGCGGTCGCCGCGATACGCCCGGCCTTGGCCGAAAAGATGTCGTGCTCCGCGTCCAGCACCTGGGTCAGCGGCCGCTTGCCCAGGGTGTATTCCTGCCAGTACAGATCGCGCGAGGTCCGCGACAGCCCCTGCATGGCGTCGAAGGCCGCAAGCCGCGTACCGGCGCCGGCCAGCTCGGTTTCGGCCGCGGCCAGCGCCGTCCGCAGCGAAAGACGCTGACTCGCCAACTGGTGCCTGACGGCGGTCCGGTTGGCCTGCGCCGCTTCAACCCGATGGCGGTTCTGGCCCGCCGCCGAGATCGTGCCGCTGAGCCCGACGCCGAACCACTGGCTGTCGTAGGCGTTGTCGCCGCCGCCGCTCATCACGCTCTTGTTGGCCACCAGGCTGATGGCCGGGTAATAGTCCGCCCGCGCGATCTTCACCTGGGCATCGGCCTCCTGCACCGCCGCCCTGGCCGCCAGCACCGCGGGCGCGTTGTCGATTGTGCCGCTGCCGTTGCCCCTGGCCAGCGCCTTCATCGTCTGGCCGACGCTGTTCAGGTCCGCCACCGATTGCGGCCGCGCGCCGATGATCTCGGCCAGGTTGGCCGCCGCGACATTCAGCCGCGTCTGGGCCTGCACCTGATCGACCACCGCCCGCTGCATCGCCACCTCCGCCTGGGTCAGATCCGAGGCCGACGACAGGCTCGCCTGCACCCGCTCGGCAATCAGCCCCCGCAGTTTGCTCAGGTTGGCGATGGCCTCGCGGGCCGCGTCCAGCGTGGCCTGGGCCGCGGCGAATTCGACATAATGGTTGGCCGCCGTATAGGCCACGCCCTCGATGGTGCTGTTCAGCACATGCCGTTGCCGGGAAAGGGTCGCGTCCGCCTGTTCGATCCGGCCCGGCGTCTTGCCGAAGTCATAGAGCAACTGGCTGAGCCCCAGGGTCGACTGGGCGCCGGAGGCGGCGCCCCGGCTGTAGGCGGTGCCGTAACCGGGCGCGACGCTGTAGCTCATGGTCGGGAACCACGCCCCCTTGGCCACCGACACCTCCGCCGCGCTCTGGCTGACCACCGCCGCCCCCCGGCTCACATCCGGGTGGTTGGCAATCGCCAGCCCCACCGCGTCGCGCAGGCTCAGGCCGACCAGCGACACCTGTTGGGTGCTGTCGGCCGGCCGCGCCGCCTGCCTCGCGGGGCGGTCGCCGAACAGGTCGTCGAAGACCGAGGGCGATTCGCCGCCGGTCGCGGCCTTAGCGCTCATCTCGGCCAGGCCATAGCCTTCGACCACCTCCATCTTCCCCACCTTCAGTCCCTCGCCGGACTTGCCGTCCGCACCGGTCTGGACCGCAAGCTCGGGCGCAACCGGGGCAGGCCGCTGCGGCTGTCCCTCGCGCCGGGGCGGATCACCGGGATCCGGCGGGGACGCGGTTGATGGCCGCGCCGCGCTGTCCGTTGGCTGCTGGGGCACATCCCGCCATCTGGCGTCATACTGCGGCTGACAGCCGTGCAGCAGCAGGGACGCCGCCAGGACCATGATCGGCAGGGCCTGAGCAACCGGCTGGTTGCCGCGTGTTTTTCCGCGATGCGTTTTCATCAGGTCTCCTCCCCTGTCCATGGGCGCGGCGTTCGCCGGCGCGGATTGCTCAACACAATTTTTTCTCTTTTTTCCAAGGGTTGTGTGGTTGGTGGAGATGCGGTCGATGAACAGACCCAAGTTGCCGTCTCTTCATCTTTATTACTTTTTTGTTATCAAATATTGTTGAATTTTAACAATTTACTAATTTTTATGAAAATCTTATCTAAACAGCTAACGACAGTTTGTTTATTGATACGGTAGATAGCGGCCGTGGGTTTGTCAATGGACGGAATGGTTCACGAATGGAATGCGCTTGTGCGGTTGGCGATTGCCAGGAGCTATTTCATTGCGGATACAGGTAAGTAATTGAGGGATTGATTGGCGGCGGGCTCCAGGCGAACCCATCTCGAAACAGCGGTTCAACAAGACGTTGAATTGTTCTATATTCAGGAAGATGAGGCAAATAGTGCATACACAACATGAAACGATTTTGAGAAGCGGACAAGGGACGGTCCCCTGTCTGTATTTTTTTTCTGGATTGCTTCAGCGCCTGCGGCGCTTCGCAATGACGTTTCCTTATTCCGTCATTCCCGCGTAGGCGGGAATCCAGCATGCACGGGGAACGGTATTCCATCCCGACAACCGCACTCGTCACTCGTCGCTCGCCACTGCTGTTTTTTCCGCCCTTCGGGCGTGGCACTTTCTTTTGCTTGCCCAAAAGAAAGTGCCCAAAGAAAAGGGCACCCGCGTGAGCGGCGGCTGCGCC
>WQUH01000070.1 GCA_009782165.1 Pseudomonadota bacterium
TTGTAGATCAGCACCTTCTTGAACACGCCTTCGCCGACCGAACGGCTGCGCACGCCCTTGTCTTCCTGCAGCACCATGTGCACCACCCGCCGCTCCGAGGGATTGAGCGCCGGGATGGCCTGGGTCTTGCCGTCCTCCTTGACCTGAGCCGCCAGCTCGACCGCCCGCACCTTCAGCTCCTCGGTCCGCCGCTCCCGGAAATCGCCGGCATTGAGCGCCAGCATGATCTTGTCGGGCAGATGCTTCGCCACCATCTTGCGCAGCAGATATTGCAGGCTGTCCAGGGTCCGCCCCTCGGGACCGACAATATGCGCCTCGTGCTGGCCGGTGATGGTGCAGTGGACGGTGTTGTCCTCGAATTCCACCCGCACCTCCGAAGGCAGCCCCATCAACAGCAGCAGTTGGTGCAGATCGGCCCGAATGGCGGCAAGATGCTCGGCAGAGGGCGGTTCGATCGGGGCCTCTTCCTCGAATTCCTCCTGCTCGCCATCCCGGTCCTCGTCGTCTACCCGCTGCGGTGGCGCGGCAACCGGCGCGGATGGAGCGGATGGCGCGGATGGAGCGGCAAGGGGGCTATCGGCAGGCATATCCTTGGTTGCCTCCGCCGCAGGAGCAACGGCCGCCTCGGCGGCCGGTTGTCTGACCGGCGCGGCTTTTTTCGCCGCGGCCGGTTTTTTCGTCGGAGTCGCGCCGGCGGCCTTGATCTCTTCGCTCAGGGGCACGGCCTTGCGCTGCACCCGGATATGGGCTTTTTTCTTGCAAAGGCCGAAAATGCCGGCCGATCCTGTTTCCAGCACCTCGATATCCAGATCTTCCCGGGACGCTCCCAGGGCTTTGCAGGCCTGCTCGATGACCTCGGCAATTTCCTTGCCGTAAAAATCTTGTCCTTTCACCATGCTCCACCTTCTTCCCATCTCACATCAGGACTTCTTTTGCCGATTGATGAGATACTGTTGCAATATCGAAAGCAAGTTGTTGACAAACCAGTACAAAACCAATCCTGAGGCAAAATTGACGAACATGACGGTGAACACGATCGGAAGAAACTGCATCATCCGCGCCTGCACGGGATCGGCGGTTGTCGGGGTCATTTTCTGCTGGAGGTACATGGAGGCCCCCATCAGCAAGGTCAGGACCGGGATGCCGTGCAGGTAGGGGATGTCAAAACCGATCGGCAGCCGGTCCGGCGCGGACAGGTCGTTGATCCACAGCATGAAGGGGGCGTGCCGTAACTCGATGGCCGCCATCAGCACCCGGTACAGGGCGAAAAAGAAGGGGATCTGAATCAGCATCGGCAGACAGCCGCCGATCGGATTGACCTTGTAGGTTTTGTACATGGTCATGATTTCCTGATTCATCTTGGCCGGATCATTCTTGTACCGTTCGCGGATCTTGGCGATCTTGGGCTGTAGTTTCTGCAGGTTCTTCATCGACTTCATCCCTTTCTGGGTAATCGGCCAGAAGCACAGCTTGATCAGCACGGTCAGCAGAATGATGGCGATGCCGTAGTTGCCGCTGAACTGGTGAAAGAAATTCAACAGCCACAGCATGGGCTTGCCGATGACGTCAAAAAGGCCAAACCAGCCGCCGAAGTCCACCGATTTTGCCAGATCGCTCCCGGCCGATTCAAGGATTTGCAGCTTTTTGGGGCCAAAGTAGAGGGTGTAGGCGTACGACTTGGTCTCCTGCGCGCCAATCCCCTGGATGCCTTCGGAAATCACTGTCCGCGCCTGTTTTTCCGATCCCTGCTGGGTCACGGTCACCGGGTTGCCGCTGGTCGGAACCACCGAGGTCATGAAATAACTGTCGACAAAGCCTGTCCAGCTCACCTTGCCCTGAAGCGTCACCGGCTTTTCGGCCAGTTTCTTCATCGAGGTTTCCACCAGGGCGCCGTTGACAAAAGCGGCGGGGCCGTGAAAGAGAAAATCGCTGGTTTCGGCGGCGTGGGCAAAGGGTTCGTTGGTCAGGGTCAGGGCCGGCGATATCTGGCTGGCCTTGTCGCTGGTATTCTGCACCTTGTATTCGACGGTGATGAGATAACTGTTGCCGCTGAAGGTCAGGGTGCGGACCACGGTGAACCCTTCGGCCAGGGTGGCGGTCATGGTCAGTTGGGCCGTCTCGTTTTCCTTGCCGACCGTGACGGCGGTCTTGTCCGCCTTGAACAGAAGTTGGCCGGCGCTGGCGCCGTTGTCGAGCGAAAACAGCACCGGCAGGCTGCCGGGTTCCTGGTCGGCCAGGAGTTGCATCGGCCCGGAATCCTTGGCCATGGTGTTGCGATAATTCTTGAGGACAAAACTCTTGAACCCGCCGCCCTGCTCGTTGACGATCACCGTGTACAGCGGGGTGTCGACCGTGATGTCCCGCGCCCGCGGATCCACCGGCACCGCGGCCTGGACCGCTCCTGCCGGAGCGGCCGGACTCTGCTGCACCTGGGCCTGCTGGCCGGCGGCCGTCTCCGTCGTCTGCTGCGTTGGTGAACCGGCGGGCGCTTGCTGGGGAGGCGTATGGGGAAAGAGGAACTGAAAGCCGATTAGGATGAACAGCGAAAGAACAACGGCCAGAAATGCTCTATTGAGATCCATGAAGGTACCTTTGGCACCCCCTGCGGCGGCAGGGGCATTGAGAGAAAAAAAACGGGACGCTGCGGCATCGGCTCATCGGACCGGATCGTAGCCGCCCCGGGAAAAGGGGTGGCAGCGCGCTATCCGCCACAGCGCCAGCAAGGTTCCCCGGATGGCGCCGTATTTGGCGACAGCCTCGATCGCATACTGGGAACAGGAGGGCACAAAACGGCAGGCAGGGGGAAGAAGCGGGGAAATGCAATACTGATACCCCCTGAACAGGGCAATCAGGCACCAGCCGGGCAGACGACGCCACCGGCGCCACCGGGAGGCCGTTACGGAAGAACGATCGTCAGATTGATTCGTTGCAGGCATGGTCTCGTACCTGATCAGACACCGATGAGACGAACCACGCTGGTTTGCATGTCCCGCAGGGTGTCGATGGCGAATTCGGGGCGAACGGTGAGGACAATATCGGCGGCTGGCGGGAACTGATCGCGGTGCAGGCGGAAAACCTCCCGGATCAACCGCTTGATCCGGTTGCGCCGCACCGCGTTGCCGGCCTTGCGGTGCACACTGATGCCCAATCGATTGTACGCCAGGGCATTGGCCAGGAAGATCAGGCCGAATCCCTCTCCTTTCAACCGTCGGCCGGAGCGGTAGACGCGCTGAAAGTCCCCGGTGGTCCGCAGCAGATGCCGCTTGGGAAGCGTCCGGTCCAAGCGGTCAGTGCGCCAACTGCTCGCGGCCTTTTGCCCTTCTTCTCTTGATAACCGCCTGGCCGCTGCGGGTTTTCATGCGCACCAGAAAACCATGGGTGCGGGTGCGCTTGGTGTTGCTGGGTTGAAACGTCCTTTTGCTCATAATCCAATTCCTTTCTTGCAGACAATCTGCTTAATAGAGGGATGCAACGCCTCTTGTGCTCATGGGTGTTGGTGCGCGCCGCCCTGCCTGCTGGTTGAAAAAATACGGCAACGGTCCGCGGCGCGCGCAGTCCGTGCAATGGGATAAGGGTAGGTGTCCCTGCCAAAAGAAACCATTTTAATCATAGAGTTCGATATCTGTCAAATTATTTTACCCCCAACAAGGACTTCCATGGCCGGGCAACGATACCAGGACATCGACTGGAACCTCCTCCGGCAACAGGCGCAAGCGGAGAAATCAGGGCAGGGCAAAACCGCCTCCGACTGGGATGAACGGGCCGCCTCCTTTGCCCGGCGAACCGGGCAATCGGGCTATACCGACGCCTTTATTGCCCTGCTCGATCCAAAGCCGGACTGGTCCGTGCTCGATGTGGGCAGCGGACCGGGAACCCTGGCTCTGCCGTTGGCAACGAGGATGCGCGCGGTCACCTGCATCGATTTCTCGCCCCAAATGATCCGCATCCTGACCGAGCGGGCAAGCCAGGCCGGACTCGCCAACATCAAAGCCTTCCCCATCTCCTGGGATGACGATTGGCGCCGCTTGGGCATTGTTCCCCACGATCTGGTCATCGCCTCGCGCTCGCTCGCCGTGGCCGATTTGGCCTTCGCCCTGCGCCGTCTGAACGAATTTGCCGTGCGCAAGGTGGCGGTGACCGACCGGGTCGGTCCCGGTCCGCGCGACCCCGATGCCTTCGCCGCGGTCGGCCGGCCCCTGCATCCCGGCCCGGATTACATCTACACCGTCAATCTGCTCTACCAGATGGGCCACCTGGCGACCGTCGATTTCATCCGGCTGGCGGAGACCGACCGCCATCGCTCCTTCGACGAGGCGATCGCCCATTACCGCTGGATGTTTGGGGAACTGGACGGGCGCGAAACCAGGCGATTGCACGCGTATATCCGCTCCATCGCCAAGGACCACGACGACGGCTCGATCTCGCTCCATCCCCGGCATGTCCCCACCTGGGCCTTCATCAGTTGGCGGCCCGCCCCGCGCTGAGCCGCGCCGATTGGCGCCGGCGCAGTCGGCAATGACGCTTTCCCGCCAGGATGCTTGCAAACCGGGATCGATGCCGTATAATAGCCCTCTTTTCAGGACCGCTGCCTGGGCCAGTGACCCGCAGGCCGCGATTCGTCAACCTTGTGCCGGACTGTTGCCCTCTACCCCAGATGAGCCATGACTGACTTCGATATCGCCGTCATCGGCGCGGGCCACGCCGGCTGCGAGGCGGCATTGGCCGCGGCCCGCCTGGGCTGCCGCACTCTGGTGTGCGTCATCAATGCCGACACCATCGGGGCCATGTCCTGCAATCCCGCCATCGGCGGTCTGGCCAAGGGCCATCTGGTCAAGGAAATCGACGCCTTGGGCGGCGAGATGGCCAAAAACATCGATGCCACCGGCATTCAGTTCCGGCGGCTCAACACCAGCAAAGGGCCGGCGGTCCGTTCGTCCCGGGCCCAGGCCGACAGACTGCTGTACCGGCTGCGGATGAAAAAGGTGCTGGAAAACCAGCCCAACCTGGCCATCCGCCAGGCAATGGTCGAGGAAATCCTGGTCGAGAACGGCAGGGTGACCGGACTGCGGACCTCCCTGAACGAACGGATTCGGGTCGGGGCGGTGGTGGTCGCCACCGGCACCTTTCTCAACGGTCTGATCCACATCGGCCTGCAACAGTTTCCCGCCGGCCGGATGGGGGACGCGCCCTCGACCGGACTGGCCCAATGGTTTGCCGCCTCCGGGCTTGCCATGGGCCGGATGAAGACCGGCACCACTCCCCGGCTGGACGGCAACACCATCGACTATTCCCGGCTTGCCGCCCAGTACACCGACGACGAACCGGCCCTCTTTTCCTTTTCCTCCAGCGGGCCGCCGCCGCTCCCGCAGCGGCCCTGCCATATCACCTACACCAACGAACGCACCCACGACATCATCCGCGCCTCCATCGACCAGTCGCCGATGTACGCCGGCATCATCGAAGGGGTGGGGGCCCGCTACTGCCCATCGGTCGAAGACAAGGTCATGCGGTTTCCGGAAAAGGCGCGGCACCAGATCTTCCTCGAACCCGAAGGTCTGGACACCATCGAGGTCTACCCGAACGGCATCCCCACCAGCCTGCCCCTGTCCACCCAGATCGCCATGGTCCACTCCATTGCCGGCCTGGAACAGGCCCGGATCATCCGGCCCGGTTATGCCATCGAGTACGACCATGTCGATCCGCGGGAACTCAAACCGTCGCTGGAGACCAAGCGGATCAGCGGCCTCTTTCTGGCCGGGCAGATCAACGGCACCTCCGGCTACGAGGAGGCCGCCGGCCAGGGGCTGATGGCGGCGATCAACGCGGTGCGCTCTCTGCGGGATGAACCGCCGATCGTTCTCGACCGGTCCCAGGCCTACCTCGGGGTGCTGATCGACGATCTCGTCACTCTGGGCACCAGGGAGCCCTACCGTCTCTTTACCTCAAGGGCGGAGTACCGCCTGCTGCTGCGGGAAGACAACGCCGACCTGCGGCTGCGCGAGATCGGCTATCGGATAGGGCTGGTGGACGAATCCGTCTGGGAGGCGTTTCAACGCAAGCAGTCGCGCATCAGGGAAACGGTGCGCCTGCTGCACGAAACCCGAGTCAAGCCGAGGGCCGAGGTGAACGACTTTCTTGCCCGCCACAACTCCCAGGCCATCACCCAGGCCGTGCCTCTGGCGGACATCCTCCGCCGTCCCGAGATGCGCCTTCGCCAACTTGCGGAGGCGGCCGAGGCGCTGGCGCCGGGCCTGGCGCTGCCGGAGCGGGCCGCGGACTATGGCGACGAGATCGAATTGCAGGTGAAATACGAGGGCTATATCCGCAGGCAGGAGGAGCAGATTGCGCGCTTCAAAAAACTCGAACGCATCGAGCTGCCGCCGGATCTTGTCTACAAGGGCCTGCCCGGCCTCTCCAATGAGGTCGTGGAAAAACTGACCAAGGTGCAGCCCCGTTCCCTGGGGCAGGCCTCCCGGATATCCGGCGTCACTCCGGCGGCCCTGTCCGTCCTCCAGGTCCATCTCAAGCGCCTGGGCCTTCTTTAACCATCACGGCACCGAACGCCCCATGCTTGCCTATCCCACCATCGATCCGGTGCTGTTTTCCTTAGGCCCGCTCCAGGTCCGCTGGTACGGCCTGATGTACGTCATCGGCTTCACCGCCGCCTATGCGCTCGTTCTGTACCAGGCCAAACGGTTCGGCTGGCAGCGGCTGGTCGAGCGGATCGACGATCTGCTTCTGTGGCTGATCCTGGGAGTGGTGCTCGGCGGCCGGCTCGGCTATGTTCTGTTCTACAATCCGGCCTATTACCTTGCCCACCCGCTGGGCATCCCGGCCATCTGGACCGGCGGCATGTCCTTCCACGGCGCCTGTCTGGCGGCGCTCCTGGCCGGCGTTCTCTTCTGCCGCCGCGCCGGGCTTGACTTCTGGCAGGCCGCCGACCTGTGCGTTGCCCCCGTGCCCATCGGCCTCTTCTTCGGCCGCTTGGGCAACTTTATCAATGGCGAG
>WQUH01000071.1 GCA_009782165.1 Pseudomonadota bacterium
ACGCGCCGCGTCGTCAATTTAACGATCAGTTGAAGAGTTATGCACAAAGTCCACATCCCCGCCGGTGAGCCCGCCGGACGCATTGTCTGCCAGCAGTGCGGCAATGCCAGGCATTTCGTCGAAGTTGCCGAGAACGTCCAGGTGACCACCCGCTATCAGCAAAACAGCGACGGCTCGTTCACCCTCGAGGACAACACCTCCGAGATCTTCGGCGAGGTGAAGTTTGTCTGCGGGCAATGCGGCGCGGACCTGACCCGGTTTCATGGCCATTTTGTCGAGATGTCGTTCTGAACGGGAGGGTGGGACGGGCGTCTGTCGGCGGCTCGCCCGCCGGGCGCGCCGCGAACAAACAAAGCTGGAATAAAAAAAGGCTGCCTGGGCGAGGCAGCCTTTTTTTATACGATAGAGCGGCAGATTGGTCGATCAGACGCAACCGGTGGGTTTCGGCAGTCCGGCCATCTTGCAGGCGCCTTTGCCGGGGCCGGAGGGGAACAGCTCGTAGATGCGCTTCAACGGAAAACCGGTGGTCTTGGACAGAATACGGACCATGGGCGCAATACCGTTCTTCTTGTAGTACTCCTGGAGGGCATCGATCACCTTCTGATGCTCGTCGGTGATGTCGACGATGCCTTCAACGGTCTTGACGTAGTCAACCCAGTTTTCATCCCACTCTTCAGCACCCTTCAGCAGGAAACCGTCTTCGTCTACCTCGTAGGATTTGCCCTTGTGCTCAATACTTGCCATGTGTTCCTCCTTGGCGCATGTTTTATCAGCTATGGTGAGAAATAGAGACCGAATCTAAAAAATCCACAGTTTAATACTATAGGTGGTGTGCTTTGTCAAGCAAACACCCTGTTTTTTTTGAATGGCGATTCAGCCGCCGCTTTGTCGGTTTCCGCTTCATTTTTCTCTGGTAACTTGCTGACAAATTGAACATAATGCGCCCTCAAAAAAATCAGGAACCGTCGATCCGCAGGCGAGGTTGCACTTATTATGCTGAATATATTGAGAAAAAATGCGCAATCGGTTGTCGTGCAGGCGATTGTGGTCATTATCGCCCTGGTATTCATTTTCTGGGGGGTTGGGGGGAAAATAAAGGATAATCCCAATGCCCTGGCCGTGGTCAACGGCAAGGAGATACCGTACCACGATTTTCAGAAGAGCTACGAACGGACGGTCGAGACATACAAGCAGCAATTCGGCGGCCAGCTTCCGCCGGGCGTCTTGCAGGGTTCGGAGTTGAAAGAGCAGGTGCTCGACCGGCTGATTCAGGAGGAACTGCTGCGGCAGGGCGCGGAGCAGGTGGGGATCACGGTCAGCGCGGAGGCTGTCCAGCGCAAGATCCAGGCAATGCCGGCCTTCAGCGTCAACGGCCGGTTTGATCTTGCCGCCTACCGGTCCGTACTGGAACACAACCGGCTCTCGCCCACATCGTTCGAGGCGGGCATCCGCAACGACCTGCTCTCGGGCCGCGCCCTGAAGGCCATCGGTTCGTTTGCCGTGGTGCCTGAGCAGGAGGTGCGGAGCTGGATCGGCTACATCGACGAGGAAATCAAGCTGGCCTACGGGTCGGTGCGGAGCGACGATTACGTCTCTCGGGTGCAGGTGACCGACGAGGCCCTGGCATCCTGGTATGAAACGGCCAAGCAGCGCTACAAGACCGCGCCGCAGTGCAAGCTGCTGTACCTCGCCTTTCCGTTTGCCGACGATCTGGCCCAGGTGACGGTCAACGACGAGGCCATCCAGGCCTATTACCAGGAACACGCCGCCACCTACAATACGCCGGAGCAACGGCGGGCCCGGCATATCCTGTTCAGGGTGACCGGCGAGGATTCCCCGGAAACCAGAAAGTTCAAGCAAACGGAAGCGGAGAAGGTTCTGGCCCGGATCAAGGCGGGCGAGGACTTTGCCAAGCTCGCCCGCCAGTTCTCCGAGGATGGGAGCAAGGACAAGGGCGGCGACCTGGGGCTCTTTGCGCGCGGCCAGATGGTGCAGCCATTCGAGGACAGCGTTTTTTCCCTGAAAAAAGGCGAGGTCAGCGGCATCGTCGAGACCCCGTTCGGCTTCCACATCATCAAGGTCGAGGAGATCGCGCCGGCCGCCACCCAGACCGTGGCGGAGGCATCTCCCTCCATCCGCAAGGCGCTGGAACAGAAGGGCGTGAAGGCGGTCACCTTCAAACGCGCCTCGGCCGCCTATGAGGCCATCATCAGAGCCGGCAGCATGACCAAATACAGCGAAACGCCCGGCGTCCACCCGGTCCTGCGCACCGATTTTTTTACCCAGGACGCCCCTCCCAAGAAAGGGATGGCCGCCAATCCCGCCTTTGTCCAGGCGGCCTTTGCCCTGCGCAAGGGAGAATTGAGCTCCCTGGTGGAGACCGAAAGCGGCTATGCCATTCTGTTCGTCGACGATATCAAGGAGTCGGTGGTGCCTGAGCTTGCCTCGGTCCGCGACCGCGCGGCCGCCGAATACAGAAAGGAAAAAAGCGTTGAACTGGCCAGGACGGCCGCCGAAGAACTGCTGCGCAAGGCCCGGGAGGAAAAGAACTGGCCCTCCGCCCTGCCCCGCAAGGAAAGCGACTATCTGAAACGGACCGGGCCGGTCGGCGCCATGCCCGAAAATCTCCGGCAGGACGCCTTCCAGCACCTGGGCAGGGATGTCTTTCCCGAGAAGGTGCTCGCGGTCGATACCACCTTTTATCTGTACCAGATTCTCGACTCCCGCGAGGGCAGCGGCGAGATGGATGCGACTAAACGGCGTCTCCTGGAACAGCAGCTGCAAGAAGTCGGCAGAAATATGTTGCTGGCCGACTGGCTCGGCCAACTGCGGAAAGAGGCGCGCATCCGGACCAACGCCAGAATGCTGCAATGAGAGCGGCGCACCCGTGACCATTGGCCCCTGGCCGGATCGACCGCCGGGGGCGCATCCGGCCGGACGGTTGCATGGCCGCGCGCCGGGACGCGGCCGGCGCCGCATGAGGGCGCTCCGTTGACTTCAAGGGGATCGTGCAGGCGACAGAAGGCGTTGTGAAAGAATTGAGCACACCTCTCCCATCGGCGGCGCCGGCTCTTCCCGTTGACACGGCCGCAACCCTTCAGGTCGTTGCCGCCCTCCCCGCCTCGGAGCAGTTACTGCTGCAGTTCGTCTCCATTGTCTATGAGCCGGTGTCGGTGGGTTTCCTGGAGCGGTGCCTGGCCGGGTTCGATCCCGCGCTGTTCGAGGGCCGCCGTCCCAGCAACGAGGAGATCGGCACGATGATCGTCCGGCTGCGGCGACGGGGCCTGCTGAATGCCAAGAACCAGTGCCCGCCCCTGCTGGCCGAGTTGCTGACCCGGCAAGCCATCGCGGCAAAACGCTTTGTCCGGCTGGCCTCCCTGATCGAGAAATCCGCGCCGGTCGACTATCTGCACGGCAAGTGGCCGACCAGATGCTGGCGGGCTTTGCGCCAGTTCCGGATCGGATTGTACAGCCAGGATTTCGACAAACTGGATCAGGCCCTGGAGTTTTTCGACCGGGAATGTCACCGGTATCTTGCGCTCGAGCCGCCCGCGGTGCTGGTGGCCGCCCGGGCTTTTGACCGGGACTGGTTCGCCGCCCTGCCCAGCTCGCTCCAGTTTTTCCTCTTGGATCAGGTCGTCCGGTATGCCCTGGAGCGACTGCACCATTTCCCCGACATCTTCTCCTTTCTCGAAAACGAACAGGCCCAGACCGTTCCGCCGGATGAACGGATCCCCTTTCGCCGGCTGCTGGCCGGCGCCTATCTGCTGCAAGGCCGCCTGGACGATCTGCGGTCGCTGCTGGCGCGCCACCACGATTCCTTTCTCGGCTCCGGGTTCGCGGGCACGGTTGCCTTCCTGAGCGGCGACACCGAACAGGCCCTGGAGCTGTTTGCCGGGGATCTGCGCCAGTTGCGGCAGTACACCGACGACCGGAGCTGTTTTTTCTTCGGGATCACCGGTCTGTTCTGCATCTTTGCCCTGCTGGCGCGCGATGGCGCGGACGACCGCGACCGCGCCCGCGAGGCGGTGGACACGGTTCTGGCGCGGTGCCGCGACGGCTGCGCCGAGGAGATACCCTTCCGCTTTCTCGATGCGGTCCTTCGGCCCACCGACGCCTCCCTCCCGGACATGCTGGCGCTGACCGAGGGCTTTGCGGCCGACGAACGCAGCCTGACCTCCCTGATCGCCCTGCTGTCGCTCTATTGGATGGGGGTGGAGCTGCCCGCCGATTTTCAGGACAAGCTCCTGAGCCTGCACCGCCGGGCGCTTGAGAGCGGTTTCCTCTGGGTGGCGATGGAGTCGGCGGAACTGATTTTTGCCCTGAACCCGTCCCGGACAGACATGCACGAGACGGCGCACGATCTGGCCGAACGGCTCCAGTGCCGCTTCCTGACCCATATTGCCGAGCCCAACGCCCCCTGGAAACAGAGTTTGCAGGAGCTGATCGAGGTGGCCAGCCGAATCCGCGCGCCGGAACGGTCAACCCGGCTCTGCTGGCTGGTCGACCATGTGGCAAACACCCTGGAGTTGACCCCCAGGGAGCAGAAGCGTCTGGCCGCCGGCGGGTGGACCAAGGGGCGGGGCATCGCCCTGCAACGGCTGCTCCTGGACCGCGACCTCGACTACCTGACCGGCCAGGACCGGACCATCTGTACCGCGCTCGCCGCCAGGGAAGAACACAGGGACGGCAACGGCAAACCCGCCTTTGATCCGGGCAAGGCCCTGCTCGCCCTGGTCGGTCATCCTCTGGTCTTCCTCAGACGCTCGCCGCAGACGCCGGTCGAGATCGTGGCCGGCGAGCCCGAATTGATGGTGGAACGGCGGGGCGAGTCGCTCTTCATCCATTTCTCCCAGGACATCGGCGAAGGCCCGGTGGCGGTCTGGCCCGAGACGCCCACCCGTTTCCGCATCATCCGTATCGAGGAAGAGCACCGGAAGGTCGCAGAGATAACCGGACGAGACGGCCTGCTCGTCCCCCTTGCCGCCAGCCGGCAGTTGCTGGATGCCATCGGCGACATCGCCTCCTTCATGACCGTCCACTCCACCATCGAAGTCCCGGGCGAGGAACTTGCCGCCGAGGCGATGGAAAGCGACTCCACCATCCACATCCACATCATCCCCTACGGCAGCGGGTTCAGGATCGAATTTTTTGTTCGGCCATTCGGGGACAGCGGCCCGTATCTCAAACCCGGAGTCGGGGTGGCGAATGTGGTGTGCGAGATCGACGGCAAACGGCTGCGGACCAAACGCAACCTGCGCCTGGAGGAGCAGAAGGCGCGGGAGATCGAGGAATCGTGCCCCATGCTCGATCTGGCGATCGATTTCGAACAGGAGAACAAGCGGGAATGGCATCTGGTCGATCCTGAGGAGTGTTTGCAGGTGCTGCTGGAGATCGAGGAGATCATGGACCGGGTTGTCCTGGAGTGGCCGGAGGGCGAGAAACTGGCTGTCCGCCGCCAGGCCGGGATCAACCAGTTGAATCTGAATATCCGGACCAGCCAGCAGGATTGGTTTTCGCTTTCAGGCCAACTGAACATCGACCAGGATGAGGTGATGGAACTCAAGACCCTGCTGGACAAGGTGCGCGAGACCAGAAGCCGCTTCATCCCCATGGGCGAGGGGCAATTCCTCGCCCTGACCCAGGAGTTCCGCAACCGGCTGGAGGAACTCATCCTCTACGGCACCAGCCAGCCGGGGAACGAGCAGGAGGTGAAGATTCATCCGCTGGCGGCCATCGCCCTGGAAGAACTCACCCATCAGGCCCAGACCCAGACCGACCAGGGCTGGCGGCAACGGTTGCAGGCCATTGCCGAGGCCCAGCAACTGACCCCCAGGATCCCGACGACGCTGAAGGCGGAGCTGCGCGATTATCAGAAGGAGGGATTCGTCTGGATGAGCCGTCTGGCCCATCTGGGGGTGGGCGCCTGTCTGGCCGACGACATGGGGCTGGGCAAGACCCTGCAATCGATCGCCGTGCTCCTCAGCCTGGCGCACCTGGGCCCCTCCCTGGTAGTGGCCCCCACCTCGGTGTGCATGAATTGGGAGGCCGAAGTGCACCGGTTTGCGCCGACGCTGAACTTCCACATGTTTTCCGAGTCGAACCGGGATGCCATCATCCCTTCCCTGGGAAAATTCGATGTGCTCGTCACCAGTTACACCCTGATGCAGCAGGAAATCGAACTGCTGGCCCAGGTCAGGTGGCAGGCGATCGTGCTGGACGAGGCCCAGGCGATCAAGAATGCGGCGACCAAGCGGTCCAAGGCGGCCATGCGTCTGGATGGCCGTTTCCGCCTGATCACCACCGGCACGCCCATTGAAAATCACCTCGGGGAGCTGTGGAACCTCTTTGGCTTCATCAACCCTGGCCTGCTGGGCACCTACAAACAGTTCAACCGGCGGTTCGGCATCCCCATCGAGAAATATCACGACCGGGAAGCGAAGCGGACCCTGAAGAAACTGATCCGCCCCTTCATGCTCCGGCGGATCAAATCGCAGGTGCTGGAGGAGTTGCCCTCCCGGACCGAGATTACCCTGCGGGTGGAGATGCAGGCCGAAGAGAGGCTGCTGTACGAGGCCCTCCGGCAGCAGGCCATCGAGAATATCGAGGAGAGCAGCGAGAAGTCGGGCCGCCACCTGCGCATTCTGGCGGAGATCATGCGCCTGCGGCGGGCCTGCTGCAATCCCAGGCTGATCAACGCCCAGATCGAGATCCCCTCGACCAAACTCCAGGTCTTTGCGGAAACGGTGGAGGAGTTGTTGGGCGGCGGGCACAAGGCCCTGGTCTTCAGCCAGTTCACCGGCCACCTGGCGCTGATCCGCGAGTTTCTCGATGCCCGGGGGATTGTCTACAAGTATCTGGACGGCGCCACGCCCACCAAGGAACGCCAGGAGCAGGTGGAAAGTTTTCAGGCGGGCGAGGGGGATCTGTT
>WQUH01000072.1 GCA_009782165.1 Pseudomonadota bacterium
GCCGGTTTGCCGTCTTTTTCTTTGGGTTGCGGTTTAAGGAGACCAAACATCGATGGGTCATTCAGCTCGAACAGCCTGAAGATGCTGCGATTTTTCCTCCTTTGCTCAATGCGGCTCAGGGTAACTGGTTCAATTGTTTAGCAAAGAGAAAAAAAATTGATGCTTTTCCGCGATCCTATTGGATCAATGGATCGTCGCTAGTATAACCAGTATATACAATGACATACAATGGAACGGCAGAGCCCGGCACACCGCGTGTCGGTGTATGCCGTCCGGAGATATCTTTTTCCAAGAGGCACGACCATGGAAAGCAGCGACAGGACAGAGGTGCTGGCACAGATCCGCCAGGTATTGGACGCGGTCGAGGCGGACGACCTCGATGCGGTGTACGAACACCGGGCGACCATTGTCGCCATGTATGCCCAGGCAATGGCGGAGTTTCATTTCGAGGAAGAGCAACTGGACTGGCTCAACGATCTCCTGGCCGCGGTGGAAACGGACGACGTCGCCTCCTGCCGCCTCCTGCTCGCCCGGGAAGCGAACGCGCATACCCTGTTTCTTGCCTCGCAGTTCGTCTCCCTGATGGCCGGTTTTTTTCATCATGACGAGATGCTGACCATGGCGCAGGCCATGGGGCTCGAGGCCCTGCTCATGGCGATGGAGAGCAAGACGGAATAACTCCGTCGGCCCGACCGGGAGCTTGTCATGCCCATCGCGGCCCATGCCCTGCATGCCCGTGACCTGCTCCGTCAGCGCGCCGACAGCGCCCGGCGGATGCTGGCCTGTTGCACCCTGTGCCCCCGTCAATGCCGGGTGAACCGGCTGGCCGGCGAAACCGGCCGATGCGCTACCGGCGCCCTGGCCCGGATCGCCAGCTATGGCCCCCATTTCGGCGAGGAAGCGCCCCTGGTCGGCCAAGGCGGCTCCGGCGCCATCTTTCTCGCCGGCTGCAACCTCTGCTGCTGTTTCTGCCAGAATCACGACATCAGCCAGGGCGAGGAGGCGGGCCAGGAGGTCGATGCCCATGAATTTGCCAGCGTCATGCTCGAATTGCAAGCCATGGGCTGCCACAACATCAACCTGGTCACCCCCAGCCATGTGGCGCCGCAGATCGCGGCAGCCCTGATCCCGGCGCTGGAGGGCGGTCTGGACATTCCCATCGTCTTCAACTGCGGCGGTTACGAAAGCGTCGAAACCCTGGCGCTCTTGGACGGGGTAATCGACATCTACCTGCCGGACATCAAATTCTGGCGGTCAGACACCGCCAACCGCTATGCCGGGGCGCCGGATTATCCGGAGCGGGCCGGCGCGGCCCTGGCGGTCATGCACCGGCAAGTCGGCGACCTGGTTATCGGGGCCGACGGTCTCGCCCGCGCGGGCCTGCTGATCCGCCACCTGCTGATGCCGGGGCTGCTGGCCGAGACCGAATCGATTCTCCGGCATATCGCCGCCACCCTGCCGCCGGCCACCACTATCAACATCATGGCCCAGTATCATCCCTGCGGTCTGGCCGGTCAGCATGCAGAGCTGGGCCGCGCCGTCACCGGCGAGGAATACCGCCGGGCCCTGGCAATGGCCCGAGCCCTTGGATTCACCCGGCTCGATACCCCCGATTTCGCCCGGATGCTGCGGCGGCTGGGCCTGTGAGCGACCAAACCCCGGCCGGCGCTGCGCGGCCAAGGCTGATGGCGCTGCCGGGACGCTGTTGATTTCGTTTTGACGAATCGGGTCGCCATGCTACCATGAGGGTATATCGAGTCCATCCGGGCGCATTCTTCGGCTGAGAACCGCGCATCACATAAGGAGGAAGGGATGAATTTGGGTTCCTTTGCCGATTCGATCGGCCAGTTGATCGAAAAAACACATCTGGTGGCACAGATCAAGGCCTTCGATATCGTGGGCCTGTTCACCAACCCCTGGTTTTTAGTGCCCTTTATCGCACTGGTCGGCTATCTGCTCTACAAGCAGGCCTTTCGCGATTTGATTATTTTGGGCCTCATCCTGGGTGTGTGGTATGTCTCGGGGACGCCCTACATGCATACCCTGGTGGTTGGCGACCAAATACAGATCAGCAAGGTGCTGCCGGTTGTTTTCGGCGGCGCCGCGGTTCTGGGATTGATTATTTACCTTCTGCTGGGCCGTTCCGATTGAGCGGCGTCGGGCCTCAGTTGTCCCGGCCATCGCTGTAAGCCGCCCGCCTGCCTGTCCGCCGCCGGAGGAGCATGGAATACCGTAACGCTATCTTTATCGTCGCCGAGGAGCATTCCTGTCCGACCTACAACATTGGCGAGGAGTTCAAGGTCGAGCAGGATGCCCTGACTGTCCCCGACGGCAAGCCTGTCTGCCTGATGATGGCGCGTGAGCTGATAAAGGCGCTGAGCGAGAAGAAAAGCATGCAGCGCTTTTCTCTCGCGGGGTCGCAACGCGCCAAGTTTGAATGCGGCGGCTGCAAGGGCAGAATTCTGTTTGAATTCAAGAAAGAAAAGGATTTTTCCACCCTGCAGATGAAACTGCTGGCCGCGGCTGAACAGAAGGAGCGGATGCGGCATCTGGACCGGTTCTTCGGGGTGTTGCGCAGGCTGGAGATTTTCGAGCCGCTCAAGGAGGAGGGCCTGCGCGACCTCTCCGCCCAACTCCAGTTGAAGGAGTTTGACGCCAACAAGGTCATCCTCAAGAAGGGAGAACCGGGAACCAGTCTCTACATCGTGCTCGAAGGCCTGGTCGCGGTTATCGGCGACGATGGGCAGACCCTGTCCGAGATCGGGGTGGGGGAGGTTTTCGGCGAAATGAGCCTGCTGTCCGGCGAGCCGATCACCACCAACATCCATTCCCGGAAAAAGACCCGATTGGCCTCGCTCTCCAGCAAGGACTTCAAGCATGTCCTCAACCGCTATCCAGTGCTCCAGGTCTCGTTCTACCGGATGCTGGTGGACCGCGCCCAGGCCAACGTCATGCGCGCCGGCAACATCAGCTCGGGCATGACCGGTCGGCTTGCGGAAATCAATACGGTGGAACTGTTCCAGTTGATCAACTCCAGCCAGAAAACGGGCAAGGTCTCCCTGACGCTCGACGACGGCAACGCGCTGGTCGTCTTCAGCGAAGGCGAACTGGTCGGTGTCCGCTACCGGGATCTGGTTGGCAAGGATGCCCTGTTTGCCCTGCTGGCAAAAAGCGATGGGGATTTCACGTACACCAGCGGCCTTTCCGACGAGGAAACAAAGCTGCCGGTCATCGGCGGATTCATGGGGCTGATCATGGAGGGGCTGCGGCGGGTGGACGAACGTGAGGTCTGAGCGCCCCTGTCTGCCATCGGTCCGCATCTCGCGGAGTTTTTTCCGCGTCATCGCCGATTGCCAGCGGTTGAGCGTGCTGGCGCGATGAGGAGTGGCACGGGTTGGCAGTCCATGCCACATGGCGAAGGGCCAAGAAAAAAGGGTTACAGCGTCTCCGCTGCAACCCTTTTTTA
Organism: Pseudomonadota bacterium; assembly: GCA_009782165.1. GTDB lineage: Bacteria > Desulfobacterota > Desulfobulbia > Desulfobulbales > Desulfobulbaceae > Desulfobulbus. The sequence continues at coordinate 3,467 of WQUH01000072.1, forward strand.
ACGTGAACAACCTGTTGTTTGCCGATAGATGAGGATTGGGCAAAATACCTCATACTATCAGAGAGGCAGTCAAAGATTCAGGTTGCTGCTGTCTTTTGTCGCCCAATACCGCCTTCCGCAACATCAGACCATTGCATCAAGACAAACCAGCCGAATATTGTCCCGCGCCTGTGCCTCGGCTATCAGCCCGTCGCTGAAGCCTGTTTTCGCGAACAGCCAAAACCATTTGTTTGTATAAGAAAACAATTCACTCTTGCGTTGCAGATCGGCCAGCACATCCATACCGACCGGAGATTTTGTCCATTTGCATTCGCAGAACAGCGCATCTTCTTTGCGAAAGGAGAGGATATCGATTTCTTCCTGTCGCTTTTCTTGCGGATTATTGCCCCACCATCGGCCTATTTTGCCCGGCAGCACAGGGGTGGCATTGTTTTTTGCCTGCTCATTGATGTATTGCTTGCAGATATCCTCAAAAACCAGACCCATATAGGCGGCAAGGTGTTCTTTGACCTCAAGATCATAAATCGCTTCGCCAAGACCGGATTCTATGCCGCTCATATTCGGGAAGACAAAGCGATACCAAAACCGGAACATCATGTCGTCCAACAGATAAATGCTTCTTTTGGACGAGGCCGTTTCGGTAATCGGCCATTCCTTTTTTACGATGTTGAGTGAAATCAAAGAGTTCAGGTATTTAGCGCACTTGTTGCTTTCAATGCCGCATTTGCCGGCGATCTCGTTCAGACGGGACGCTCCGCCGGCGATTGCCGCGATAATGCCATTGTAGGTCACCGGTTCACGCAGTTCCTGCTTCAGCAGATTGGCTGGTTCTTCAAACAGATGGCCGGATGCCGCGAGATACAGATCGATGATGTTTTTACGCAGGCTTTTCCGCGCGTTGATTTTGTTCAGATATTCCGGGATGCCCCCGGTGATGCCATAGAGAATGGCCTTCTCTTCCTTGCTGAAGCCCTGGAAAAAAGGCAAGGCGTCGTAAAAACTGAACGGCAGTATTTTAAACTGCGCTGTTCTCCTGCCGTAAAGCGGGCTTTTATACGCCAGCACCTGCTCTTCCATAAAGCTCATACTCGAACCGCAGAGGATCAAAAACAGCTTGCCGTCCTTAAACTGCTCGTCAATATGGGCTTGAATGATAGAGGATATTGGGCGATACCCGTTTGCCAGATAGGGGAACTCGTCTATGACCAGAATAATCCTCTCCTGACTTGCGAGCCCATGAATATAATCAAACGCTTTTTCCCAGTCGGAAAAGAAGGCGTTTCCTTTCAACTCCTTCGCCGTCACGGCGTAGACATCGCTCGAAAAGTTCATCAGATTGATAGTGCCGGCCGCCTCGCGGGCGAGGAAATAGATGGCCTTTTTCCCTTTGATGAATTCCTTGATCAGCGTGGTTTTGCCAACACGCCGGCGGCCGTACACAATCACACATTCGTACTTGTCGCTGGCAAACAACTCGTTCAGTTTGCTCAGTTCAGCGTCTCTGCCAATAAACATAATGTGCGCCATCCCTTTTTTCCCATGCGCCTTCGGCATGTGAACAGTTTTCGCGTCATGCGCTTCGATTGACCAAACTCATAAGTATGCAACTTACGAGTTTGTTTTTATCACATTCAAATCGAAAGCGCCATCGTGGTTATTCTGATCATCACGGGTCACGAGTGTTCCGCACACAAGAGGAAAAGGTATCTGTACGAATAAGGGTGTTGTGCCCGAGATTGTCGAGGGGAGAATGGCAGGAGGCGGCGACAAGCTCTGATCGAATGGGATTGGCCAAATCCGCCTGCAATGTGCCGACAGAATGCAGGAAAAAGAAAAAGGGCTGCAACGTTGAAGCTGCAACCCTTTATTTTTTTTGTTGGTGCCGAGACCAGGATTTGAACCAGGGACACACGGATTTTCAGTCCGTTGCTCTACCGACTGAGCTATCTCGGCACCCGAAAGCGCCGCATACTTAGCATAAGAGCATGGTTACTGCAACATCTTTTCTTTCTCGTCGTCGGTGAAGAGCTCTCCCAGGTCGACATCGAACTTGTCGAGGGCGGTGCCTGTTTTTACCGAGGGAAGCAGGCGTTTGCCGGTGGCGCTGCCGCTGACCGGCTTGGCCGGGACATCGAGGTTCAGGCCGCTGGTGTTGAGATCCTCGAGGCGGCCTGTCGGAGGTTTTCCGGCTGAAGGTTGCGGCGCGGAGGGCGGCGTAACGGCAAGCGAGGCCACGGGTTCCAGATCGGCCATTGCCGCCGGTTGTTTGGTGCGGACGGAGGCGGCTTGGCCCCCGGCGGGCGGCGCCAAATCAGAGATGTCGAGTTCGCTGAAATCCATGGAGGGCAGGGCGGGCTGGGGCGCTTCCGCGAACGTCCCTTCTTCGGCAGCGAACGCCGCGCGGGCCGGCGCCTCGGCAACAGCCTCCTCCTTCGGCTCCGTTTCCTCGTCAAAGCCCGCAAACTCTATTTCGTACCGCTCGGGTTCCGGGGGCGGCGTTGGTTCCTCGTCAGGCGTTGCTGTCGCCTCGCCCACCTCTTCCATGGCAAAGATGACTTCACTCGCGGGCTCCGGGGAGAACTCCTGCTCTTCGGTTTGCCGCTCGGCAAGCGGAGCGGCCTCTTCCTTGGCCATCCCAATGGTCAGGAACTGGGGGGCGGCGACGTCATACGCCGTGCCTTTGACCGCGGCTACAGTACTGCCGAGGGATTTGTGGCATTTCTTGCATGTTTCCAGGTGATCGAAGGAAATATAACCGCATTTCGGACAACGCATAATTTTCGCCTTATCGAAAAAAAGTCAAACAGGAACGGGAGGGTGCACGACATGGCAGCACTGCATCGTTGCACCCATTATCGCACAAGAGGAAAGAAAAAATCAAGATATGAACCAAAAATATCGCAAAAACTGCAAAAATCCCGCGCCGTCGATCAGACCGTCTCATACCAGCCCAGGCGAGGGAAGGCCGCCGCCGCGGCCCGGCCGCCCCGCTGGAGACGGGATCAACCGCCTCGGCCGAACCGCTCGAAGCTGACCTGGTTGAACCGGAGGGAGGAGCGGGGATGACCGCTCTTGCTGTCCGCCGGGTGGCCGATCCCGATGATGGCCAGAACCATCATGCCTTCGGGCAGGCCGAGCAGGTCGGCGAGGAAGGCTTGCGCATCGCTTCCGTCGCCGCGTTGCCGCAGGCGGATCTGCACCCAGCAACTGCCCAGGCCGAGGTCGGCGGCCTCGAGGTGGATCAGCGTGGCGGCGATGGCGGCATCCTCCACCCAGACATCGCTTTTGGCCGGATCGGCGCAGACCACGATCGCCAGCGGCGCGTCGTGGAGAAAGGCGGCGCCGTGGGCCTTGGCCGCTGCCAGTTGGCGCAGCGTCTCCCGGTCGGCGACCACGATCAGCTCCCAGGGGTTGTTGCCCTTGGACGAGGGCGCGCGCA
>WQUH01000073.1 GCA_009782165.1 Pseudomonadota bacterium
TTTCTGCTCCAGGCCGACGCCAAGCAGCTCCAGGCCTTTGCCGATCATATCGGCGACGAGCTGAGCCGAGGCAAGATCGTGCTGCCCGATGCCGGCATGGCCCTGCTCAACGACCGGATCGCCCAGGTGGACAAGATGATCGATCCGATCCTCGACCGGGGCTTTGACGTTGACGCGCAGGAATCGCTCGAATTGGAACCCAAGAAGCTGGACTATGCCGAAAATATTGAGAAATTAAAGGAACGCTGGCGGCTGTCCCTGAAGATGCAGGTCATGGAAGCCTACTTCGATCTGCTGGAGGCCAAGGGCAAGCAACATCCTGAAATATTGAAAAATATCCATCCCAAACAGCACCAGGCCGAGATGCGGGAATCGATCAAGAAGGTGCGCGAATCCGTCCATCGGGCCTTGAACCGGCTGATGCATCAGACCCGCCAGGATCACTACGACCGCTACTTTGACGCGGTGGCGCGGGCCTTTGACCCCCACACCGACTACATGGCCCCCTCGTCCAAGGAGGATTTCGATATTCACATGAGCGGCTCCCTCGAAGGCATCGGCGCCCTGCTGCGGGAGGACGAGGGACTGATCAAGGTGGTGCGGATCATCCCCGGCAGCGCGGCCGAAAAGCAGGGACAGCTCCAGGCCGAGGACACGATTCTGGCGGTGGCCGAGAAAAACGGCGAGCCGGTGGACATCGCCGAAATGCGCATCCGGGAAGCGGTCAGCCTCATCCGGGGCGCCAAGGGCACCGAGGTCCGCCTGACCGTGCAGAAACCCGACGGAACCAAGCGGATCATTCCCATCATCCGCGATGTGGTCCGCATCGAGGAAACCTATGTCAAATCCACCACGGCCAAAAGCGGCAAAACGGTGATCGGCTACCTGCGCATCCCCAGTTTTTACAGGGATTTCGCGGCCCAGAACCACGGCAAGGAGACCCGGAACGTCAGCGACGACACCCTGGCCGAACTGGTCAAACTGAAACAGCAGAAAATCAGCGGCCTCATTCTCGATCTGCGCAACAACGGCGGCGGCGCCCTGGCCGATGCCGTGCAGATTTCCGGACTGTTCCTGCCCGGCGGCCCGATCGTGCAGGTCAAGGAGGCGCAGGGCCCAATCCGGGTGCTCGAAGACGACGAGCGCGGGGTGGCATACGGCGGCCCCCTGATCATCCTGGTCAACCAGTTCAGCGCCTCAGCCTCGGAGATTGTCGCCGCCGCCCTCCAGGATTACGGCCGGGCCTTCATCATCGGCAGCGAGCACACCCACGGCAAGGGGACGGTGCAGGCCATGATGGACATGAACAAAAATCTGCCGCTCCTCCATCTGCAAAACTATGACGACCTCGGGGCCCTGAAGCTCACCATCCAGAAATTCTACCGGGTCAACGGCGGCTCCACCCAGTACAAGGGAGTCGAGCCCGACCTGGTTGTCCCCTCGATCTTCGACTATCTGGAAACAGGAGAAAAATACATGGATTATTCCCTGCCCTGGGACCAGGTGGACCGGGTGGACTATGTCCGCTGGCAGGGCGACCGCCTGCCCCGGGACCAGATGTGGCTGGCCGGCAAACAGTGGGTCGAGGACAGCGCCGCCTTCAAGAAGATCAGGGAAGAGATGCAGAAAACCAAGATTCGGGCCAAGCAGACGACCGTGACCGTCGCCCTCGACCCCATGTGGAAGGATCGGGAAGAGATCAAAGCCACCCGCAAGGAGGCCAAGGCCGCGGGGCTGATGCAGGAGGACGACGGCGACGACGAGGGCGCGCGGCTTGCCCCGGAGCAGAAGCTGGAGCATCTGGTGGCCACCGATCCCTATATCCAACTGGCGATATTTCTGCTGAAGGAAGACCGGTCCGGCGCCGGAGTGGCCGGAACGGCTCATTAATTTTTATCTTGAAACAACCCCGCAATCATGCTAGAGAATGCGGTGTATGAATCCTCATTCATTTTTTACGGGCGCAAGATGACTGATATATCAGCAGAATTGTTTTGGTCGCTTTGCCCAAAAATTCCGTGGTCGTCGTGATCGTGACGATGGAACTCGCCGAGGCGCTGGCCGGCAAAAAGCAGGCGATCCTGTCCCTGTGGATCGAGCGGACCCTTGACAGTTACGCCGCTCCCGGTTTTTTCAAAAGCGCCAAGGATCCTTTCGCCAATCCGGTGGGCAGCAATATCACGGCGGGACTGACCGCCCTGTTCGACTTGCTGCGGACCGATGCCGATATCCAGACCTTTGCCAAGCCATTGGACCAGGTGGTGCGGATCAGGTCGGTTCAGGACTTTACTCCAGCCCAGGCCGTCGCCCCTTTTCTGGAACTGAAATGGGTGATCAAACAGGTGTTCTCCGGCGACAGGGAGCTGCGGCCCCTGTTGAGCCAACTGGATGCCCTGGATTGCGCAATCGACCGGATGGCGCTGGCGGCCTTCGATATCTACGCCGAATGCCGGGAACAGTTGTACCGCAACCGGATCCGCGAGTTGAAGAGCGGCAGCGCCATTCTCACCGACGCGGCCTGTCCCTCCGCCCTCCTGCGGCGGGAGAGCGGGATGGAGTCAGGACAGAGGCCGAACCATGAGCGCGCGTAACCCGCTGGAGGGCTGCGCAACAGGACAGGAGCGCGCCTCCGGCTTGGACCATACCTGTTCATCCGTTATCGTTAACTTGAATGCGAAGGAGTGATCGATGAAGTACGCCTTCCCTTTGGCGGCAGTAATTGCCCTGGTGTTGTGTGCGCTGATTCTGGTGCAGATACCGGGAATGCAATACCTTTTTGGCGTTGTCATTCCCTATCTGGCCATGGCGCTGTTTTTAGGCGGTTTTTGTTACCGGATCATCCATTGGGGCAAATCGCCTGTGCCATTCAAAATTCCCACCACCTGCGGCCAGGGATATTCCCTGCCCTGGATCAAGCACGACAAGCTCGAGGCTCCGGTCAACACCGCCCAGGTCGTGGCCAGGATGTTTCTTGAAATCGTGCTCTTCCGTTCACTCTGGCGCAACACCAAGGCCACCGTCTACGCCGGTCCGAAACTGACCTACGAGTCCAGCAAATGGCTGTGGCTCTTCGGCATCGTGTTTCACTACAGCTTTCTGGTGATTATCATCCGCCACATGCGGCTGTTCCTCGCCCCGGTGCCGGGCGTGGTTTCCCTCGTGGAGATCGGCGACTCGCTCCTGCAGATCGGCGCGCCGACCATGTACATCACCGACGTGACCATCGTTCTCGCCCTGCTCTGCCTGTTCGGTCGCCGCCTGGTCAACCCCCAGGTCCGCTACATCTCCCTGATGAACGACTATTTCCCGCTGTTCCTGATCCTGGGCGTGGTGCTGACCGGCATCCTGATGCGCTTTTTCCTGCGGACCGACATGGACATCAACGCCATCAAGCAGTTGGCGGTCGGGCTGGTCACCTTCTCGCCGACCATCGTCGCCAAGATCAATCCGCTGTTCTATGTCCATCTCTTTCTGGTGTGCGTGCTGCTTGCGTACTTCCCCTTCAGCAAGCTTATGCATATGGGCGGCGTCTTCCTCAGCCCGACCCGGAATCTGGCCAACGATTCCCGGATGAAACGCCACATCAACCCCTGGAACCCGGAGATCAAGCCGCACTCCTATGCCTCCTATGAGGACGAGTTCCGTGAAGACATGGTCGAGCAGGGCATTCCCGTTGAGAAAGAGTTGCCGTCGCAAGGCTAATGACTAGACTAACGCTGGATAATTCAAGAGGATAAGGACAGAGCAATGGCAGTAGTTAAGGTAGATAAGCTGGCACGGAGCGTTGCCGAGGGACCTTCGCTGATGACGGGCTCCATCCCGACCAGGAATTGGATGGATGTACCTGCCGTATTCAAGCCCGGAAATTACGCCTACCCGGCCAAGGCTGAGGTCATCAGATATCTGGACAGCCAGAAGGGCGTCAGTTTCCCCAATGCCCGCGAGTGGAGTCCCGAGGACGACGATTGGAAACTTCCCGCAAACTGGAAGGAAATCATTCTTAAGGGCCTGGCGGACCGGCTCGACCGTTTCCGCTCCCTGAAGATATTCATGGACTGCTGCGTCCGCTGCGGCGCCTGCGCCGATAAGTGCCACTTTTTCCTCGGCACCGGCGATCCCAAGAACATGCCGGTGCTGCGCGCCGAACTGCTGCGGTCCATCTACCGCCAGGAGTTCACCCGGGCCGGCAAGATCCTGGGCAGGATGGCCGGCGGGCGCGAGATGACCGCGGGCGTGCTCAAGGAATGGTTCATGTACGCCTACCAGTGCACGGAGTGCCGGCGCTGCTCGGTCTTCTGCCCCTACGGCATCGACACCGCGGAGATCACCATGATGCTCCGCGAGCTGCTCCACATGGTCGGCGTGGGGATCAACTGGGCCATGGAGCCGGTTTCCAACTCCAACCGGACCGGCAACCACATGGGTCTGACGCCCCAGGCCTTCAAGGGCAATGTCGAGTTTCTCTGCGACGACATCGAGAACCTCACCGGCGTCCGGGTCAACCCGACCTTCAACCGCAAGGGCGCGGAGGTGCTGTTCATCACGCCCTCGGCCGATGTCTTCGCGGAGCCGGGCATCTTCACCTGCATGGGCTACCTGTTGCTGTTCGAGGCCATCGGCCTGGACTACACCTGGTCGACCTATGCCTCCGAAGGCGGCAACTTCGGCCTGTTCACCTCCAACGAGATGATGAAGAAGCTCAACGGCAAGATGTATGCCGAAGCCAAACGCTTAGGCGTCCGCTGGATTCTGGGCGGCGAGTGCGGCCACATGTGGCGCGTCCTCCACCAGTACATGGACACCATGAACGGCCCGGCCGACTTCCTCGAGGTGCCGCGCTCGCCGATCACCGGCACGGTGTTCGACAACGCCGCATCCACCAGGATGATCCACATCTCCGAATTCACCGCCGACCTCATCAAAAACAACAAGATCAAGCTCGACAAGAGCCGCAACGCGCATGTGACCGCGACCTTCCACGATTCCTGCAACACCTCGCGGGCCATGGGCCTTTTGGAAGAGCCGCGCTATATTCTTGACCATGTGGTTGAAAACTGGTTCGAGATGCCGCCCAACACCATCCGCGAACAGACCTTCTGCTGCGGCTCGGGCACGGCGCTCAACACCGACGAGATCATGGAGCTGCGCATGCGTTCGGGGCTCCCGCGCGCCAACGCCGTCCGCTATGTCCACGACAAGCATGGCGTCAACACGCTGGGCTGCGTCTGCGCAATCGACCGGGCGACCCTGACGACCCTCATGAATTACTGGGTGCCCGAGGTGCAGGTCGCAGGTCTGAGCGAGCTTGTCGGCAACGCGTTGGTGATCGATGGTGAACAACGACAAGACCTGACCGAAGGGCTCAGGACCTTGGTTTAACTGACCCGCAGGAAGGGAGGAAGAGCGATGTATGACAGCGGTAAGATAATCCCGGGACTGATCATTTTCGTCCTGCTTGTTACCATACCCATCTGGTACAACCACGGCGCCGGGACCGAACCCCCCAAACCCGTGCTGCCCAAGGATGCCAAGGCCTGCGTGCTGCCGGCAGCCGAAATCCGCGCCACACACATGCAACTGCTGAACGACTGGCGCGACGAGGTGTTGCGGGACGGTAAGCGCGCGCCGGTGCTGGTGGACGGCAAACAATACCCCAAGAGCCTGATGCTGAACTGCATGAAATGCCACACCAGCCAGAAGCGGTTCTGTGACTCGTGTCACACCTATGCATCGGTTCGTCCCTACTGCTGGGACTGCCATCTGGCCCCTGTTGAGCCTGTTGAGTGAACGGCGAAGGAGAAAGAAACAAAATGGATACCAACAGAAGAAATTTCCTCAAGGTAGCCGGCCTTTCCACCCTGGCGGGCCTTGGCGGGACCGCGGTTGTCGATCGTTTGGTTGCGGGGGCTGGGGTGGCGCAGGCCACCACCGGTGAAAGCCGGGGCGCGGAACACGCCGTTGCGGCCAAACCGAGCGGCACCCGGTACGGCATGGTCGTTGACGTGAAGCAATTCTATCAGGATCCGAGTCTGGGCGAAAAAGCGATTCGCGCCTGCCACCTGACCCACAATGTGCCCAACTTTCCCGACAAGCGCGACGAGATCAAATGGATCTGGATGACCAAGTTCGAAAACGCCTTTGTCGATCAGCCCAAGCTCGACCGCTATCAGGACGAAGAGACCGCCGCCAAGCAGTTGCCGATCTTCTGCAACCACTGCGACAACCCGCCCTGTGTCCGCGTCTGCCCGACCAAGGCGACCTTTCGCTATGACGACGGCATCGTCGGCATGGATTACCATCGCTGCATCGGCTGCCGTTTCTGCATGGCGGCCTGCCCCTATGGCAGCCGCAGCTTCAACTGGCGCGATCCCCGGCCGTTCATCGCCGAAGCCAACCTCAACCACGATTACCCCACCCGGATGCGCGGGGTCGTGGAGAAATGCAATTTCTGCGTGGAACTGGTCCAGGCCGGCAAACTGCCTGCCTGTGTCGAGGCGGTCGGCGCCAGCAAGGCGCTTGTCTTTGGCAATCTCAACGATCCGAACTCCGAGATCCGGAAGATCCTGAAAGAGAAGCACACCATTCAGCGCAATCCATCCCTCGGAACCTTACCTTCAGTCTTTTATATCGTGTGAGGCCCCCATGTTTGAAAAAGCATTAAAAGGAAACAACTATTACTGGATGTGGCTGGCCTTCCTCGGCTTTTTTATCGCGGTGGCGGTTGTCTGCTACCTCCGCCAGTACTTTTACGGTCTCGGTCTCACCGGCATGACCCGCGACGTTTCCTGGGGAATCTATATTTCCCAGTTCACCTTCCTGGTCGGCGTCGCCGCGGGAGGCGTCATGCTGGT
>WQUH01000074.1 GCA_009782165.1 Pseudomonadota bacterium
CACAATCCGTTTCATATTGCAACGGTTCCGCCTGTCTCCAACCATGTATTGTGAAATATTGATGTGAAATATCACCAAAATAAATTTTGAATTCGTGTGGCACGCATCTTGAATAAGAAGGGCAACAACCAAAAAAATATCGGTTTTCGACTGCCATGAACAACGAAGCAACCAACAACCATCCCACCCCGCAGACACCCGGCCCGGCCAGGGAGACCGAACCCTCCTACATCATGGCCGTGACCCGCAACGGCCACATGTCCGAGCATGTGATGGACTATGCGGCCAGTGTGGCGCAACGGCTGGGATACGCGATTCTGGCGGTTCACGTCGACACCCTGCCCCTGTTCAACCGGGGCCGCCGCAGCCGGCTGTTTGCCGCCGGCATGCAGGAGAGCGCGGCCCAGTTGACCGCCAAGGCCCAACGTCGGGGAGTGGCGGTGGAGCATCTCGGCGCATCCGGCAAAATCGGCGACGCGGTCGGCCGGTTGTGCCGGGGCAAAAAACACATCGAGTTTGTCGTCATCGACAAAGGCATCCGCCAGGAAGCGGTGGCCCGCTCGACCTCAGTTCCCGTGTATACAGTTCAACAAGGTGTTCTCAGCAAGACTTTTTCCCGTACCTCAAACCCACAAGGAGTATTCGCCATGTCCATCACCAGCAAAAAACAATTCCTGCTCAGGTGCGCCATTTTCGGAACCTTGACTTCCGCCCTGTATGCAGCGGTGTTCTCCTGCCAGGATCTGGTCATGACCTATTTCAACAAGGGCGGAGCCTACGCCCTCCTGCCGGTGGCCACGGTCTTTGCCGTTTCCTATTTCCACGGCAACTTCACCAGCTCGTTCTGGTCCGCGCTCGGCATCGAAGCCTCCAGAAAGGGCGCCACTGTCGCTCCCCAGAAGCAGGCAACCGACACGGTCAGGGCCCCGCGTCGCGACACCCGGCCCCGGTTGCAGGTCAACGCCTAAGCGTGCCGGTCATTCGGCTCAAACAGCGCCGCGCTCATCTCGATGGGTGCGGCGTTGCCATTTTGATTTCCAGATCACAGGAGCGGATCCATGCATGGCCCAGTTGGTGAAGTAATTCAGTTTATCGATCTCAATGTCTATACCATCGTCTTTCTCTTTCTGGTCGGATTTATCGGCGGCCTGGTCAGCGGCTTTATCGGTTCCGGCGGCGCCTTCGTTCTCACGCCGGGCATGATGAGCTTAGGCGTTCCGGGCACGGTGGCCGTGGCCAGCAATATGTGCCACAAATTCCCCAAGGCCCTGGTCGGGGCGATCAAGCGGTACAAATACGGCCAGGTGGATATCAAGCTCGGGCTCATCATGGGCGTTTTTGCCGAACTCGGCGTCCAGGCGGGCATCATGATCCAGAAGCGCATCCTCGATACCTGGGGCCAGGCCGGATCCAACCTCTATGTGTCCCTGATCTTCGTCCTGGTGCTGGTCACGGTCGGCTCCTTTGTCATGCGCGACGCCATGCGGATGAAACAGGCGCAGGCCGAAACCGAATCCGGGCCGAACTTCGCCAAGCGCCTGCAAAAGATCGAACTCTGGCCGATGCTCAGCTTCAAGGTGGCCAACCTGCGCATCAGCCTGTGGTTCCTCATTCCCGTTGCCCTGGCCACCGGCATGCTGGCCGCCACCATCGCGGTCGGCGGCTTCATCGGCGTACCCGGACTGATGTACATCATCGGCGTCACCAGCATCGTGGCCTCGGCCAGCGAACTGGTCGTCGCCTTTGTGATGGGGCTGGGCGGCACCCTGATCTGGGCCTACTACGGCATGGTCGACATCCGCCTGGTCATGATCATCCTGGCCGGCTCGCTGTTCGGGGTGCAACTGGGGGCGATCGGCACCACCTATGTCAAGGATTACATGATCAAATATGTTATGGCCACCATCATGCTGATCGTCGCGGTCAGCCGGTTTCTCGCCCTGCCCAAGTACCTCAACGAGTTGCACCTGATCTCGCTCAGCGACTTCGTGGTCGGCATCATGAGCAAAACAAGTTTCGGCGTCATGTGTCTGGCCCTGCTGATCGGCGCCGGCATCATCCTGACCAGTCTGTTCAAGGCCCGGCGCCTGGAAAAGGCGGCAACAGGCGTCGCGTGACCGCGACGCCGGGAGACCTCCATGGCCGTACGCATCGCCACCATTCTCCTGGCCCTCGCCCCGGGCAGCGCCGGCAAGACCGCCATCCGGCAGGCCCTGCGGCTGGCGCTGTTCCTCAAGGCCGAACTGCTTGCCGTTTCGGTCACGCCCAGCTATGGCGGGAACATGCACCGCTGGAAGATCAGCAATGCCGACGAACAGCTCAGCGAGCCGTTCAAGCGCTGTCTGGAGGAGGCCAGGCAGATGGTGGCCGAAAACGGACAGGTGCTGCGCACCATCCACACGGTGGGCGACCCGGTGCTGGAAATCGTCCGCACCGCCGAAGAGGAACAGGCCAGTCTGCTCTTGCTGGGATACCCCAAGCGGACCCGGATCGAGCGGATACTGCTCGGCCGGACCGCAGCCAAGGTGATCAGCGGCAGCCCCTGCGACGTGCTGATGGTGCCCGAGCATGCCGAAGTGCATTTTTCCCGGATTCTGGTGGGGATAGACGGTTCGAGCTTCAGCATGGAAGCCGGGCTTCGGGCCCTTGAGCTGGCGCTGGCCTTTGGCGGCGAGGTCCATGCCCTGACCGTGCTCGACATCCCGATCGATCGCGGTCTGCTCTACGGGGTGCTGGACGAGGCGCGGCGACACAGCTTCCCGCCGCTCCAGGTTCTGGCCGACCAGGGCCAACGCCTCGGGGTGCGGGTAGTCACCGAAATTCTGGATGGCTCGCCCTATGCGACCATCGTCAACTACAGCGTGGAAAAAAATATCGAACTGATCGTGCTGGGAAGCCACGGGCGGGCCGCCTTGGCCGACATGCCCATGGGCAGCGTGGTCGAGCGGGTGATCTCGCTCTCGTCGCGGCCCACCCTGGTGGTGAAAAAAGGATAAACAGATCTGTTCGGGACGGGCGTCGTGCGGGGCACGGACAAGCGCTCAACGGTTCCGGACGTATTGACAAGGAGGGGGGAATATGACTTGGAATATCGCATTGATCGGGATGCTCGCGACCGTTGTCCTGATGCACCTGGCCGCAAAGGCCGCGCATGCCCTGGCCGGATTGCGGGGCCACCAGGCGGAGGATCAACACCAGATGCTGGCCGCCAAAGGCGAACGCGGCGACTGGTATATGTTTTTCCACTGCTCTGATTTGACCGGCAAGGAAACAGCCAAGAGAACGGTTGGACAAGACGAGCGGCGGCAGGCGATCCGCACCGCGCCGACGGTCCGGCGCAATTCGGACCGCCGTCCGCGCATCGGGCTCAGCCTGTAATCTCCCGCCCGCCCGTATCCACCTGTCCGCGAGGGCGCCTGTTGCCGGCGTCTTCGCGGATATGGCCTCCTGGAGGCAGCGTCGCCCTCCTCCGCCGACCCATGGCCGCACGGCCGTCCGCGCAGGCGTCGCACGGCCGTCCGCGCTTTGGCAGAGCGGCTGGACCTCCACCGGCAAAGGCCGGACGGGTTCAGAAAAAAGCCTGTCTGGCCGGATTGCCCTCAGGCCCGAAGCACGGTCAGCAGCTTGACCAGTTCGACCACGGCGGTAAAGGGCTGCGCAGGATTGTCACGCTCCGTGCATCGGGCAGCCAACGCCTCGGCCCGCCGTGTGGCCACATCCAACCGGTGGCGGGTCGTCTTGTACGCATTGCCGGCGCCCTTGGCGTAGCTGGGAAAATGCTGGCGCAACCGGCGCATCACCTCGTCACGATGCAGCGGCGCGTGAATGTCCTCGTAGTGCAGCAACAACCACAACTCGAAGCTCGGCACCGAGGCGATGGCCATAAAGGGGACGCGCCGTCTTTCGTCGTTCTTCAACTTGCCGTCCAGCGATTGGGCCAAACGCAGGGCCTGGAAATAGCTGTCGTGGTCGTCGCGGTCAAACACCGCGAAGATACGATCAAAGGCGCGCGGCTCGATGCCTTTGTGCAAATCGCCATATGCGAACAGCTCTTTCGCATAGTGAACGACATGCATCGGATCCGTACCCGATTCACTGCCCCTGGCAGTCATGTTGCGTACCGGCAGCCGCAATTCCTTACGAATTTCGTCGAAATACAGTGGCTCGGTCTTGCTGCCCTCGGAGACAATGAGGATACGTTCGCAACTGGCCCGGCCACTCTGTCGCCCGCGCGCAAGATCGCGGCGTTGCCGCTCTTTAGGCTGGTTGTCGCGCCCCATCAGTGGGTCGGACCCAGATGGTCGCTGAGCACGGGCACCGCGCCGTAGCGCCCTTGCAGGTAGCCGCGTTCGAGCGCCTCGTTTTTGCGCGGGCTGTAGTCGAGCAGGCTGTAGAGCGTCGAGCTTTGATCCGCCTTTTTTTCCACAAACCAAATTTGATCACGGCGGAACAGGCCGTACGCATCGAGCAGCGAGGTGTCGTGCGTGGTGAAAATCAACTGCGCGCCGCCGGTATTGGCTTCAGGCCGATGGAACAGCCGCACCAGTGCTTGCACCAGATGCGTGTGTAAGCTGGTGTCCAGTTCATCGATGACAAGGGTCAACCCCTTGCCCAGAATGTCCAGAATCGGCCCGGTGAGGAACAACAGATTGCGTGTGCCGGCGGATTCGCTGGTGAGATCGAATACAGCCTTTTGGCCCGTGTCGGTGAGGTGAGAAAACAGGAGTTGAAACTGTTCTATCTCCTCGGTGCGCATTTCCAGTTTGCCATCCACCGGATCGACATGCGGCATTTGCGCAGGGACTTTTCGAGTTTTGACCTCAATGTCGGCGATGCCGATGTCGGCTGCGGCGAGGAAATCGCAAATGCGTTTGCGGACTTCGTTCTGTTTGAGCATCCGCACAGTGGGCTGCGGCCCCAAAGGCGATATTTCGTTAAAAATCACCAGTCGATTGGCGAACCAGTCGAAAACCGGGCGCAAGGCTTCGCTGTTGAGTTGCACCGCCATCGACAGGAACAGGGCATTTGGCCGGGTGGCGGCTTCCCACACGTTTTTTTGGCCTTTGAGTCCGGGACCGAAGTCATAGACGTCCTTGCCGGTTGTCTCATCGAAACGGCGTGTAAACCAGCGTTGCGGCTTGAACGCCTTGTACACCAGCAGATGCTCGGACACGATGCGTTGCTGCGTCATGGCGAAACTGTACTGGTAGCGGGCGCCCTCCAGGATGAAGGTAACTTCAAATTCGGTGGGCAGACCGCTGGATTCGGCATCGAGCTGAAAGGGTTGCACGGCAAAAGGTTGGCCCGGCGGCAGCGCGGCCGACTCAAGCACCACGGCCCGCATGTATTGCAGCGCCTTGACGAGATTGGACTTGCCGCTGGCGTTGGCGCCGTACAGGGCGGCGCTCTTCAGCAGACGCGGCGCCGCGGTCAGGCCGGTGGCCAAGGTGTGGGTGTCGGTTAAGGTCTTGTCTTTCGAGGCGACAAGACTCAGCACGTGCTCATCGCGCAAACTGCGGAAGTTTTTGACCCGGAACTCAACTAGCATCGTATTTGCCAGAAGTTAATATAATAATTCTAATTATCGTCGTTTTTATGCAAAAAGTAAATTTATTTTTTTAACAGATGTAGAATATGGTTTGGAACCGCCCCGCCAATTTTGCCACGACCTCCGCTTCCGGCATACCCGCAGCGCATCCGTAGAGTTTCAGCACAGCGTCATCCAGCGCCTTGTGCGCTTTCAGCAGTTCCGGCGGCATGGCCGGCGAGGTTGTCCAGTTCGGCCAGAGAGCTGTCCGGGAAGAGGGCGCGGGCGTCGGGTACGGCTTGCGCCGGTTTTTCAATGACTGTCTGTTGCTCGTCGTCGGCGTCCGGCCAAGGGAACTTGTTGTCCGCACTATCCCTGGAATAGCGATCATCGCTTTTCAGCCGGCCACCAACGACCCGCGCCCAGGCGTTATGAGCAGATGTCAGGGCGCCAAAGCGGTCCCGGTCAGCGCAGGATAAAGCCGAGCACCTTCAAGTGCTTGCCCCAGGGCGCCCAGGGACCGGTTTCAAAGGTGACGGTCATCTGTTTGGGATCGAACAGGGCCTTGGCATCCAGATCGAGATGGCATTTGCGGTCATAGTTGGTGTGGCTGAGGCGCAAGTGCCAGATGCCGCCTTCGCCCTTCTTTGCCTCTTCCACATAGATGACATGGCCGGTGGACATGCGGTGGCCGCTATGACCGGCAAGGATCATGACCGAGCCGGTGTGCGGCAGGGAGGTGGTGGCCCCGTTTTTCGCGGCGCAGCCAAACCACTGCACCGGGCCGGTGTCGCCGAGCTTGCAGGTGTTAATTCCGGTACGGCAGCGGGCGTAGATCAGGCATTGCGGCTGGCAGCGCGTGGTGTGATGCACCGTTTCCGTGACCGTGTGCGTTTTGGCTGTGGTTTTTGCGCCTTTTTTCGCGGCGGCGGCGTGTTTGCCATGCTTGACCGGAACCTGCCGTTTGACCACCCTGGTGGTGGTGACGCCCGGTTGCAGGTGATAGCAGGCGGCCCGGTTGCGCTCGCTTTGCCGGATAGCCTCTTCATCGCGACAGGTGGGGGCTTGCGTCCCCTCTGCCTGGTCAGCCGCGGGGGAGGAGTCCTCGACCGGGGCAACGGCTTGCTGTTGCGTTTCGGCAGCGGCCGGCGTCTGCTGCGAAGGTTTGGCGTGCTTGCCGCAACCCGCGACGAGCAGGAGGACGGCGGCGAGGGTGATCAGCAATCGGCAGCGAAGGGTGGCGGACATGGT
>WQUH01000075.1 GCA_009782165.1 Pseudomonadota bacterium
GCGGCGCGTAAACTCGTGCTGCGCACTCGGACAGTACGCGCCGCTGATCCGCCGCCTTGGCTGCGCGGCTCAGCCGCTCCCGATGGGGACTGCCGCCCAACACACCGTCATTGCGAAGCGCCGCAGGCGCTGAAGCAATCCAGTCCGTAGGTTGGGGTGAGCAACGCGAACCCCAACGTGAGGAGGCAACGCATTTGTTGTGGTTCGCCTGCGGCTCACCACCAACCCCCGTATTGCTTCGCTCCGCTCGCACAGACCTTCCCAATTTCTTCCCATGCCGTTTTCTCTCTTATCTCATACCTAGAAATACTATGCGATGAACGTGAAAACGGAATAAGATAGGGGCGGGGAGTGTTTGGTCGGGACTGCCGCGGCCTGTTTATCCGCATTTGATGCGCTGAACAGGCTGTGGAGATTGTGCAATTGGACGCCCTTTCAGTCCGGGCGGGAACGGACGGCACAGGTGGAGCGCGTGGTGCCGGTATCATCCGCGATTTTTTTAGAGAATGAGCTCACACATGTCAACCCGCATCAAGGCAGCCCTGATCACCAGCAGCGTCATTATCGCCGTCATCGCGTTCCAGACCGCAACCGCCCTTCTTTTGGTCCGCAGCAGTCTGGTGGAGGTGATGCAGGGCGATTTGACCGCCACCACCAGAATCGCCGAAGGCTTCGTCGAGACGAAGATCAACCTCCTGAAAGCCTATGCCGAGACAGTGGCCCTGCAGGCGGCCACCGCCCCGGCCGACCACCTGCCGGAAATCTTCCGCCAGGCCCAGAAACATTATCCGGAATTTTTGGGTTTCACGATCATCGACCGGCGCGGCGCGGCGCGCGCCGGGGACAATCCGGCCCAGGCCGACCGCTTCGCGGGCGACACATATCTGCGCAAGGCCGCCCAGGGCGCGATCACCATCTCCACGACCCGGCACGATCCCGAGACCGGCAAGTTGATCATCGATCTCTTTGCGCCCGTGGATGCCGGCCGGATCCTGGCGGTGACCATCGACGGCCTGTATTTCAGGGATCTCCTGGCCAGCGCCGCGCTCTGGGACACGGGCAGGCTGTTCATGCTGGACGAACACGGCACGATCCTCGCCCATCCCAGGACGCCGCAGTACACCCAGGAGCGGTACAATTTCAAGGAACGGGGCGCGCAAGACCCGAAGCTGGCCAGCGTGGCCGCCGCCATCACCACCATGCTCGGCTCCAACTCGGGAACCATCGGCTACGACAACAACGGTCAGGATTTCATCTGCGCCTGGCAGACCTTGACCGACACCACGGAGGGTTGGATATTGGCCGTTTCCGTGCCCCTCAAGGACACCCCGATGACCAGGAGCCAGCGGATGCTGCTGTTGGCGGCCGCCATCTTTCTGGGAGTGGGCGTCGTCGCCACCTTTCTCCTTTCCGGCCGCATGGCCCGGCCTTTCATCCTGATCGAGGAGCAGAACCAGAGCCTCAAGGAACTCAACGAGGCCATCGTGAGCGCCGACGAGGCCAAAACCCATTTCCTGGCCAATATGAGCCACGAGATGCGCACCCCGCTGAACGCCGTCATCGGCCTGACCGAGCTGATGCTGCGCGAGCGGTCGAACTCCTCGCCTGAACAGGTTGAAAATCTGGAGAAGATTTTCAATTCCGGTTCCACGCTCCTGAACATCATCAACGACATTCTGGATATCTCCAAGATCACCTCCGGTAAATTCGAAATCATCCCGGTGGAGTACGACCTGACGGTTTTGATCAACGACGCCGTGCATCAGAACATGGCCCACATGAAGGGCAAACCGGTCCAGATGAAGCTGTGGGTCAACCCGGACCTGCCCGCCACCCTGTTCGGCGACGATCTGCGGATCAAGCAGATCCTCAATAATATTGTGTCCAATGCCGTCAAATATACCCGCGCCGGCACGGTATCGCTGACCGTTTCCTTCGAGCGGGGCACAAACGACGATTTCTGGCTGCTGTTTACCGTGAAAGATACCGGCACCGGCATCCACCCGGAAAATCTGGACAAAATCTTCAATTACTACTATCAGGTCGATACCAAAGCCAACCGCGCCATCGAGGGCACGGGCCTGGGCCTGCCTCTGACCAAGCACCTGGTGGAGATGATGGACGGCGCCATCACCGTGGCCAGCGAATATGGCCGCGGCACCACCTTCAAGGTCCGGCTGCGCCAGAAAACGGTGAGCGAGGTGCCGATCGGCAAAGAGGTGGCGGATCGGCTGGCCAGCTTCAACTTTATCGCCGGTTATCTCCACGACGATGAACTGCCCCAGGCGCGGCTGCCCCATGCCAGGGTGCTGCTGGTGGACGATATGGCCACCAATCTGGATGTGGCCAAAGGATTGCTGAAGCCGTATGGCATGCGGATCGACTGCGCCATGGACGGCCAGACGGCCATCGACCTGATCCGGGAGGGCAAGATCCACTACGACGCCGTGTTCATGGATCACATGATGCCGGGTATGGACGGGCTCGAGACCGTGCGGATCATCCGGGAAGAAATAGGTTCGGAATACGCCCGAACCGTGCCCATCATCGCCCTGACGGCCAACGCCGTGATCGGCAGCGAGGAAATGTTTCTCCAGCGCGGCTTTCAGGCCTTTGTGTCCAAGCCCATCAGCATCGTGCAGCTCGATGCGGTGATCCGCAGGTGGGTGCAGGGAAAAGATGGCGATCCGGCGCAAGCCGCCGGGCCGGAGGCTGCGGCCGAAGAGGCGGCGATGCCTGCGCGCGCGGTCCACGAACGGCACGTCCCCGGCATGGGCGTCGCAGCGGCGGCCACGCCGGCATGGGTCGAAGGCGAGATCGACGGCATCAACCTTGGCAGGGGTCTGGCGCGGTTCAACGGCAATATGGAAACGTATCTGGAGATTGTGGCCTCGTACGTCCACCATACCCCGGCCCTGCTGGAGAAGATCCGGGCCGTCACCCCCGAAACCCTGGCCGACTACGCCATCACTGTCCACGGCATCAAGGGCGGCAGCCTCAGCTTCGACGCCCAGACCGTGGGGGACTTGGCCGAGGTTCTCGAACAGGCGGCCAGGGCCGGCGATTTCACCTTTGTCCAGGCCCACAACCCGTTTTTTCTGGAGACCACCGAGAAACTGCTGGCCGCGCTCTCAGCCAAGCTGCAAGCCCTGACGAACAGGAAACCCGTCAGAGACGAACCGGACCCGGCGGTCCTGGAAGCCCTGAGCCAATCCTGCGCAACCTTTGATATCGACCAGATGGACCGGGCGATGCAACTGTTGACCAGCTATGAATACCGCTCGGCCGCCGGGAGGGAATTGGCGGCCTGGCTGGAGGAGAAGGCTTTTCGCTTGGATTTCAAGCGGATTGCCGAGCGTTTGAACGAGAACAGATCAAAGTGAAGACCGATTGCAGAGCAAATCGAAACAAGGGGATGGATATGAAACAAGGGGTGGGATATGAATACTGACTCTGAACGAAAAATCATCATGCTGGTCGATGATGACGCCGTCACTCTGGCGGCCGGCAAGGAAATGCTGAAAAATACGTACCGGGTGTACCCGATCTTCTCCGGGGAACTCCTCCTGGATCTGCTGGAGCATATCCGCCCGGACCTGATCCTGCTGGATATCGAGATGCCGGACATGGACGGTTACCAGGTCATCAGGCGCCTGAAGGAAAACCCCAGGTGGCGGGATATCCCGGTCATCTTCGTGACCATACGCATCGACGAGGCCAGCGAGCTGGAAGGGCTGACCCTGGGGGCCACGGACTATATCACCAAACCCTTTGCCGCCCCGATCCTCCTCAAACGCATCGAGAACCATCTTTTGCTCGCCGAGCAAAAACAGCGGCTCGAAGGCTTCAACGCCGCCCTGGAAGACATGGTGGTCGAGAAGACCCTCAAAATTGTCAACCTGCAAAACTCCATCATCGGCGTGGTGACCGATCTGGTCGAATTCCGGGACGGCACCACCGGCGGCCACATCACCCGCACGCAAAGATACATGCGGCTCATGGCGGAAAAAATACGGGAGGAGGGGCTCTACAAGAAGGAGACAGCCGGTTGGAATATCGAGCATCTGGTCGCCTCTTCCCAGTTGCACGATATCGGCAAAATCGCGATCAGCGATGCCATTCTGAATAAACCCGCCCCATTGACCGCGGAAGAGTTCGAGGCCATGAAAATGCACGTGGAAATAGGGGTGCAGATCATCAGAAAGATAGAAAACGACCTGGAGGGGAAAGTGATCGACGACCATTCTTTCCTGCACTATGCCAGGATGATCGTGGGCGGCCATCACGAGAAATGGGACGGCAGCGGCTATCCCCTGGGCCTCCAGGGGCAGGACATCCCGCTCGAGGGACGGCTGATGGCCATCGCCGATGTCTACGACGCGCTGATTTCGGCCCGGCCCTACAAACGGCCCTTGACCACCGAAGAGGCCAGACAGATCATCGAGAGCGGCAGCGAGGGCCACTTCGATCCCCTGCTGGTGGACATCTTTACCAAGGTCGCCGATCAATTCGCCGAGGTGGCCCGTACCGAAATCTATCACTGATCGGGCGCTGTCGTGGCGGCAAGGTGGAATGCGTTGACGGACAGGCATTGATCTGTCATAACAGCGCAGTTGTTTGCAGATTCCATTTTCTCAAAAAAAAGCGGAGGAACGAATGATGAGAGAAGCGGGTGCGTGGCGGACGGTGGTGCGGTCCGCGTTGTGGTGCGGTATGGCGGTGGCGCTGGCGGCGACTTCCGTCCAGGCGGCGGGAATCAAGATCGGGGCCGTTCTGGCCGAGACCGGTCCGGCGGCCTTTCTGGGCGGCCCGGCCGGCCGGTCGCTGCGGATGCTGGTCGACGAGATCAATGCCAAGGGCGGCATCAAGGGCCAGACCATCGAGCTGATCGTCAAGGATACGGGCAGCAGTCCGGAAAAGGCGGTGTCCTTTGCCAAACAACTGATCGACGAGGACAAGGTGCTGGCCATCATCGGCCCGTCGACCAGCGGCGAGAGCCTCAGCATCAAGAAGATCGCCGAGGACGGCAAAACAATCCTGATTTCCTGCGCCGCGGCCGAGACCATCGTCACCCCGACAACCCCCTACGTGTTCAAGACCGCCCCCAGCGATTCCTTCGCGGTGCAGCAGATTTACACCGACATGCGCAAGAAGGGGATCAAGAACATCGCGGTGCTGGCCGGCAACGACGGGTACGGCAAGGCCGGCAAGGAGCAGTTGGTCAAGAATGCCCAGGAGTTCGGCATCACCATCGCCGCCGAGGAGGTCTACGACAAGAACGCCACCGATCTCTCCGCCATTGTCGCCAAGATGAAGGCCATCCCCGGAATCCAGGCGGTGGTCAACTGGTCGATCGTGCCGGCCCAGTCCATTCTGGCGAAGAATATCCGTCAGGCCGGATGGGATGTGCCGATCTACCAGAGTTCCGGTTTTGCCAATATCAAGTATGCCGAGGCGGCGGGCGCGGCGGCCGAGGGGATCATCTTCCCGGCCAGCCGGATCGTGGTGGCCGATGCCCTGCCGGCCGGGCCGCAGCGGGACTTCCTCGTCAAGTTCCGGGATACCTATGAAGCCAAGTACAACGAGAAGGTTTCGACCTTCGGCGGTCACAGCTACGACGCCATGCTCATCCTGGCCAAGGCCATCGAGGTCGGCGGCAATGACCGGGAAAAGGTGCGCGCCGCCATCGAGGACATCAAGGGACTGATCGGCACTGCCGGCACCTTCAGCTTCTCGGCCACCGACCACGGCGGCCTGGATGTGAATGCCTTTGCCCTCCAGACCGTCAAAAACGGCAAATTCACGCTGCTGGAGCAATAAGCGCCGATCGGCCGGGCGCTCAGCCGCCCGGAGCATGCGCCGCAACCCAGAGGGGATGCGCCGGGATGGGACCGGTCGCATCCCTTTTTTTTATCTTCCCCGGCCTCGGCTGTCCGGCGCGGCGAAAAGGATGCCGCCGCTGTTGCCCTTGCGCCGGGTTCGTGGTATAGCAGGCCCACATTGACAACCGCCGCTGCCGTCGGCAGCGAAATGGCATCGATCATCCCTCTGCCAGGAGAACCGCATCCCATGGAACGCACATTCGCCATCATCAAACCCAATGCCTTCAATGCCGGCAACGCCGGCAAGATCATCGCCCGCATCTATGCCGAAGGGTTCAAGATCGTCGGCATGAAAAAACTGTATTTGAGCAAGCGCGAGGCCGAAGGGTTTTACTACGTCCACAAAGAACGCCCCTTTTTCGGCGAGCTGACCGATTTCATGTCCAGCGGCCCCTGCATCGTCATGGTGCTGGAGGCCGAAGGCGCGATCAAAAAATGGCGCGACCTGATGGGGGCCACCAATCCGGCCAATGCCGCCGAAGGCACCCTGCGCCGCGAGTTCGGCGATTCCCTGGAGGCCAACGCCACCCATGGCTCCGATGCCCCGGAAACCGCCGCCTTCGAGATCGGCTATTTCTTCTCCGGCCTGGAGCTGCTGGTCTGACGGCCGCGCATTCCACCCGCACGCCTTGCACCAAAAAAAAGCGGCCACACCAGCCGCTTTTTCGTCATTCCCGCGAAATTCCCGCCTACGCGGGAATGACAGGGAATCCAGTATGTACGGGGAACGGTATTCCATCCCGACAACTGCACACGTCACTGCTGTACTGCTTTTTCCGCCCTTCGGGCGTGTGCCTTTCTTTTGCTCGCCCAAAAGAAAGGCACCGTCGAGGCAGGCGCCCGCGTGAGCGGCGG